>DATFTS010000028.1:0-6598 GCA_035261645.1 Jatrophihabitans sp.
CGTTGGTGGAGTACCACGAGGCGGTGTACCAGCAGACTGTGCGTTACGTGCGGACGGTAACGGACGAGGATCTTGATCGGGTGGTCAACCGGTCGTGGGACCCACCGGTAACGCTCGGAGTTCGGCTGGTCAGCGTGATCTCGGACGACTTGCAGCACGCGGGGCAGGCGGCCTTCGTGCGTGGGGTCGTCGAGCGCCGTTGACGCCCTGATCCGTGCTCACCGGCTTGGCCTCCTGTGCGGGTAGCCGGATCGTGAATCGGGTGTCCCCGGGGACGCTGTGCACGTCGATCCGGCCGCCGAGCCCGCGCACGATCGCGTCGACGATCGCGAGCCCGAGACCGCTGCTGCCGCTGGAGGCCGAGCGGGTGTCGTCGGCCCGGACGAACCGGTCGAAGACGTCCGCCTGCATCGCGGCGGGGATCCCTGGCCCGTCGTCGCTCACCGCGATCTCGACATCGCCACCTGGTAGCGAACGCGCTGCGGCGAGCACCGTGGTGCCCGCAGGCGTGTGGATGCGCGCGTTGCCCAGCAGGTTCGCGAGCACCTGGTGCAGCGCGTTCTCGTCAGCGATCGCGGTCACCGGTTCGGCCGGGAGGTCCAGCCGCCAGTGGTGATCGGGCGCGGCCACCTTGGCGTCACTCACCGCGTCGAGGACGACGCGGGTCACGTCCACATCGTCGCGGGCGAGTGGCCGGCCGGAGTCGAGCCGGGCGAGCAGCAGCAGATCGTCGACGAGGTGGCCCATGCGTTCGGACTCGGCGGCGATGCGCGACAGTGACCGCTCGACCTCCGGCGGCAGCGATTTGCTCGTGCGCGTGGCGAGCTCTGCATGCGCTCGGACGACGGCCACCGGGGTGCGCAGCTCATGGCTCGCATCGGCGATGAATCGGCGCAGCCGGTCTTCGCTGGCCTGCCGCCGCCGCAGTGACGTTTCGACGTGCTCGAGCATGCGGTTGAAGGCGGTCGACAGTGCGCCCACCTCGGTGCTCGTGTCGGGCTCCGGCGCGCGCGGGCATCGAGACCGCACCGCTGGAGAGCGCCAGGTCGGCAACCTGGGTCGCCGTGACGGCCATCCGGCTCAGCGGCCGCAACGCGAGCCGGATCAGCACCGCCCCGCAGATGCCGACGAGCAACAGCGTCGCGCCGAACACGATGCCCTCAATGACGACCAGGCGCGCGATGGTGTGTTCGATGTCGCCGGTAGGCAACCCGGTGACGAGCAGATCGCCTTTCGCGCCACGGGTCACGATCAACCGGTAGCTGCCGAGCCCCGGGAGCCGCTCCGTGTGCGGCGTGCCGTCGGGCTGGACCCTCGCGATCACTGCGCGCGCTTGTGACCCCGGCGCAGTAGTGCGGTCCTGGCTGCCATGGCCGACCACCGCAGCGGCTATCACCTTCCCGTCGGCGACCCGCGCGCCCAGTGTGCCGGCGGCCTGACCACTCACCGCGTCGAACTGTGCATCGTTGTCGGCGTCGACGTCCGTCCCGTGTTCCAGCGTGACGGCGAACCGGTCGGCAGCGGTGTGCAACTGCTGATCGAGCCGGTTCTGCAGGAAGCTGCGCAGTGCGATCGTCGTCACCAGAGCAACCAGCAGGAATGCGACGGTCAGCAGCGCGATCAGCAGCGCGACCAGCTTGCTGCGAAGTGTCAGTCGGCGTCGGGTCGCAGCATCGGTCATCGTGTCGGTTTCAGCACATAGCCCACGCCACGAACGGTGTGGATCATCGGTGGTCGGCCGCGATCGACCTTCTTGCGCAGGTAGCTGATGTACAGCTCGACGACGTGCGCGCGGCCGCCGAAGTCATAGCTCCACACCCGGTCGAGTATCTGCGCCTTCGACAGGACGCGGCGCGGATTGAGCATCAGGTAACGCAGCAGTTCGAACTCGGTGGCGGTCAGCTCGATGGGCTCACCGGCACGGCTGACCTCGCGCGCGTCCTCGTCCATGGTGAGGTCGCCGACCACGATCGCGCCGGAGTCGTCGGGCTCGTTCAGCCCGGCTCGGCGCACGATCCCGCGCAGCCGGGCGAGCAGTTCCTCCATGCTGAAAGGCTTGGTGACGTAGTCGTCACCGCCGGCCGTGATGCCGGCGACGCGGTCCTCTACCGCGTCGCGCGCGGTCAGGAACAGCACGCAGACCCGCGGGTTCATCGACCGCAGCGAGCGCAGGACGTCGAAGCCGCTGCTGTCGGGCAGGTTGACGTCGAGGATCACCGCGTCCGGTCCGAACTCCCCGCCCACGCTCAGCGCGCTCGTGCCGTCCTTTGCGCCGCGCACCATCCAGCCCTCATACGTCAGCATCCGGGTCAGGACGTCGACGAGATCCGGCTCGTCGTCGACGACGAGGACGCGCAGTGGCGACCCGTCTGTGCGCCGCGGCACGGTCGCAGGTTTCGTCACCTCTCCAGGATGCTTCGGTGCCGAGTCGGCGGGCAGTGTTTGGCGGCTCTGAACTTCTTCTGACAGCGTTCTATCAGCTCTGAGCGGCGGCCCGGTCGGGTTCGTAGCCGAGGGGGCCGGCCGGGTCAGCGTGCCGCGCCGCCGCTGCGTTCATTAAGAGTTGGCAGCCCCTCGCCGGTGAGCTGGGAGAGGGCACTCTCGCGGCCCGCGGTGGCGAGCATGAGCGCGACCGCCGGTCCTTCGACCAGCGGTCCGGAGCCGAGGGAGAAGTCGGTGTCGGTCGCACGCAGCGTGAGCCCGGCCACGCGGTTCCTGCCTCCGATGAGTGCGTTGCTGCGCGCATACAACCGGATGACGCGGGTGACGAACGGCAGCGGGTACTCGTGCTTGATCCCCAGTGGGCGGCGGATGTCTTCGGAGTGCACGAGCGTCTCGCCGAGCCAGGTGTCCTTCGGGCCGGGTGGCGCGCTGGTGCGGTTCTGCGCTGCACGGAACGCGGTCAGCGTCGCCTGCGGGCCACCGGCACCTTCACGCTTGATGTTCTTGTCGGCGAACTTGTCGAAGTTGAAGCCGGTGCCGGCGAAGCCGAGGAAGAACTGCGGCGGGGTCATCTTCGCGGTAGCGAGCATGTGGGCGAGGACGTCGTGCGCGGTCCACCTGGTGCACAACGACGGCGCCTGCCACTGCTGCTCATCGAGGTTCTGCAGGTCATCGGCCAGTGCTTGCCGCTCGGTGTGGATGACCGGCCAGATGTCTGTCATGTCAGCTCCTTCTGAGCGTGGGTTCTGGACAGATCGCTGCACAGTGGCACGAATCCGCCTGCGGACGCCAGCGCGGCGCCTCAGAACGGCCGGCGACGGTGAACCGGGAAGCGCCCGGCTTCGTGTCACTGGTCAACGCCGTGCCAATGGCAGGCGCTTTCGTAAGGAGATGATCGCTGGTGAGTTCCGTCAATCGTGCGACATGGTTGGCTGCGGGTCGTCTGGCGGGCACGCTGGCGATCACCGCGACATTGGCTGCGGCGTGTGCAAGCTCGTCCGGCAGCAAGGGCGGTGGCAGTTCGTCCAGTGCGCAGGCCGGCGGCGGCGCGCCGAGCAGCAGTGGCGCTGCGGCCGTTGCGACCGTCGAAACCCACAGCGGTGCGATGGGGACGTTCCTCACTGACTCGGCGGGCCACACCCTTTACCTGTTCGACGCGGACAAGGGCAACAGCTCGGCCTGCAGCGGCACCTGCGCGACGTATTGGCCGCCACTGCTGACCGGCAGCGCACCAAAGGCGACCGGATCGGCTGCGGCGGCGAAGCTCGGCATGATCACCCGCTCCGACGGCACCAAGCAGGTCACGTACGGCGGACACCCGCTTTACACCTACGCCGTTGACGCCGCGCCCGGTGACACGAAGGGACAGGGCGTCAACCAATTCGGTGCGAAGTGGTGGCTCGTCGCCTCGTCAGGACAGGCAATCACGCCCGGCTCGTCCGGTGGTTCGTCATCCGCCGCACCGAGCTCATCCTCGGCCGGCGGGGGCGGTGGCGGCTGGTCGTGACCGCCGGGGCTGAGCCCGCCGGCGCGGCGGTGCTGCGCCGGCTGCCGGCCACGGCGCAGCGCACATCGCGGGCCCCGATCGGTCGGCTGGCGTTCCTCGGGGTCGTCGTCGCGTCCTTCGGCGGCCCACTAGCGCTTGCCGCGCTGTACGCGCCGACGATCATCACCGACACGACGTCGACTGCCGGACTGGTCGCGGTATCAGCTGCCGTGGTCTTCGCGGTGCCACTGGTGGTCTGGGTGCGCTACGCACGGCACGTGGCGAGCGACGGCGGCCTGTACGGGTTCGTGCGGGAAGCCGCCGGGTCGCGTGTGGCTTCGGTGCAGGCCGCACTGTGGATCGTGAGTTACGCGCTGTACCTCGTCTACACGACGGCCTCCATCGTGTACGAGACGTTGCCGGCGGTGCTGCCGTGGGTGCACCGCTATCAGTCCCTGCTGGAGGTGGCGATCCCGGTCGCGCTCGCCGGCGTGTTGCTGGCCGGGCGAACGGCGACGCTTGCCGTCATCGGCGTTCTTGCGGGTGGGCAGCTGATCCTCGTCGGCATCCTGGCCGGCGTCGCGATCAGCCATGACGCGCCGGTGCACGCTTTCGCCGGGTCCGCACCGGCAGGGGAGTTCGCCAAGGCGACCGGACAGATCTCGCTGCTCTACGTCTGCGGCAGCCTGCCGGTGTATCTCGGTGGCGAGGTGGTGCGCCCGACACGGACGATCCCGCGCGGACTCGTCGCGGGTTACCTGCTGACTGCGATAGGCGTGGCGGCGGCGGTCTTTCCGATTGCTGCCAACCCCGCGTTCACCCGCGCACCCATCCCTGGCATGTCGATCGCGGAGGTGTTCGCGGGTCACCAGCTGGCCGTGGCCATCGGTGTTGGCGTCGCGGCGAGCGTGGTCGGCGTGATGTTCGTCGAGGCATTGGCGCTGAGCCGGCTGCTGCACGTGCTGAGCCGACGCTCGGTGCGCGCGACGACGGCATTCGTAGCAGCCGTGCTGGTCGTCAGCGCCCCGCTGACGCTGATCAGCCCGAAGCGCATCTATGACGATCTGCTCAAACCCTCGCTGGTAGCGCTCTGGCTCAGCCAGTTGATCGTCTTCGCGGTCTACCCTGCGTTCGCGCGGCGGCGCGGAAACCGCCTGGGAGTGGCCCTGGCGGTAGCCGCCGGCGGTGTGGTGTTCGCCGGTTACGGCCTCGTGGCGACCTTCCAGCACTCCGGCACCTGAACCTCATTCGTTGCGTGCGGTGTCCGGACCGGTGATCCGTTCCAGAAGCGGCAGCATCGAGGCGATGATGAGCAGTGATGCGACTACACCAGTGATGACCAACGCATAGTAGGAGCCACCTGGCGGCTGCAACGTCTCGTCGAGCTGCGACTTCAGGAACAGGCCGGCCGTCAAGAAGCCGATGCCGATCGACAGCACAGCGACGCTGACGAGTGGCACGGCGCTCTCGAGCGCTACGACGCGGCGTAGCACCCGTAGCGAGGCGCCGGACAACCGCAGCAGGCTGAACGGTCGCTTGCGGTCATTCAGACCGGAGGCGACGGTGACGGCCAAGCTGCAGCCGGCGATCGCGATGCTGGCGACGATCACCACATTGGCGAGCTGCTGGTACTGGTGCAGCAGCCGGGTGCCGTTGTTGAGCGCCTGCTGCTCCGCGATCGTCAGTGGTACGAAGCCGGGGATGGCCTGCTCGAGCACCGTGCGCGAGCGTTCGAGCGCTGCGCTCGACCCGGCGGCGTCGACGATGATCGTCTTCAGCGGCAGGCTGGGTAGCTGCGCGACGGCGACGTCCGCGGCCGGCCAGGCCGTCCGGTCCACACCGCCTTTGCGACCGCCGAAGTACGGATCGACCATCGCGACCTCCGCGCCCGGGCGGCAGCGTCCGATCGCTCGGACGCGTGCGAGATCGGCGCACGACATCAGGCCGGGGCCGATCGCGCCCCGAACGGTGGACGAGCTAGCGCGGATGACGGCGACGCCGTGCACCCCCGGCACCGACCGCAGTTCGGTCAGCAGTGTTCGCGGGACGGCGGGTGCCTTCAGGTGCGACCGGAAATAGGTGAAGTCGTCCAGCAGCACGGTGCGCCCGGCGGCGTCCACCTTGCCGCCACTGTCGTATGCGCTCATGGTCGTCATGATCCCGATGGCAACGCTGGTGACGAACAGCGCGAGCGCGAGCCCGCTGACCGCGCGGAAGCCGGCTTTCGGGTTGTCGGCCAGCCGGCGCCCCGCAATCAGCACCGCGGGGCGGCCGGTGCGGCGGGCGATCAGCCGCGAGCCGACGAAGGTCAGCCAGGGACCGGCGAGAACCAGCCCGACCATCACCAGCAGGATTCCGGCCAGAAAGGCCTGGATCTGTCCCAGCGTGCTGCTCGGACGTCCGGCGTAGACGAAGTAGCCGAGCTCGGCCAAACCGGCGATCAGCGGCACGAGACGCCACACTCGCGGCGGGCGCGGGGTGACCCGGCGGGTGACGCCCAGAGGCGAAACGGAGACGCGCCGCAGCGCTAAGCGCGCTGCCAGCGCCGCGGCCACCGGGACACCCAGCGCGATGCCCAACACCTCGGCGGTCGTCAGGGTGAGATCACCGAGGAAGAATCGTGCGCCGGTGAACGGCACCGCGGCGATGGCCGGCCTGATGGCGAAGAAC
>DATFTS010000029.1:0-2422 GCA_035261645.1 Jatrophihabitans sp.
ACCACGCACCGTCACCCCGTCGGCACGCAGGTCGAACAGAAAGTACGTCAGCCCCCGATGCCGCTCGGCGTCCGGATCGGTGCGGAACAGGCCGAAGCCGCGGTCGGCGTAGGTGGCCCGTGTCGACCAGGTCTTCTGCCCGGAGAGCAGCCAGCCGCCGTGGGTTCGTACTGCGCGCGACTTGATGGCGGCGAGGTCGCTGCCCGCTTCAGGCTCCGACCACGCTTGTGCCCAGATCTCCTCCGCGCGTGCCATCGGCGGCAGCAACCGCTGCAGCTGCTCCGGCGTCCCGTGCGCGAACAGCGTCGGCGCCAGCAGGAAGATGCCGTTCTGGCTCACCCTGAGCGGCGCCTGGGCGCGGTAATACTCGTCTTCGAATATCACCCATTGAGTAATCGACGCGTCGCGGCCGCCGTACTCCGCCGGCCACGACACCGCCGAAAGCTGGGCGTCGGCCAGCGTCCGCTCCCACGCCCGGTGCGCCTCGAACCCGTCCGGCGTGTCCATCGACGGCAGCGCCGGCGACGGGACGTGCGAGCGCAGGAAGTCGCGAACCTCGTCCCGAAACGCAAGCGTGTCGCCGTCCAGATCGAGGTTCACGTAGCACGAGCCTTCATCGACTTCGGGTCCATGCCGCCGAGAGAATCTGCGCCGACCTCGGCGTTATGGGCGTGCGCGAAGTGATGCAGCCCGAACACGGAGTCCATGCCGTTGCGCATTCCCATCGCGTCCTCGCACTGGTTCACCGCGCGCTTGGTGAGAGCCAGGCCGAAGCGCGGCATCTGCGCGATGCGTTCGGCGAGCGCGAACGTCGCCGACTCCAGCGATTCCCGCGACACGACCCGGTTGACCATGCCCCACTCGTACGCACGCTGGGCGCTGAACCGGTCACCGGTGAACAGGATCTCCTTCGCGGCGCGTGGGCCCAGCACCCACGGGTGCGCGAAATATTCGACTCCGGGTATTCCCATTCGAACAACCGGATCCGCGAAGAAGGCGTCGTCGGCCGCGACGATCAGGTCGCAGACGAATGCCAGCATTAAGCCACCGGCGATGCAGGCGCCCTGGACCATCGCGATCATCGGCTTCGGGATGTCGCGCCACCGCCGGCACATGCCGAGGTAGACCTCCATCTCGCGCGCGTAACGCAGGTCGCCACCGTCGCGCCCGACGTGGTCCCACCAGATCACCGCTTCGTTGTCGTAGTGCACGTCGACGTCCCGGCCCGGTGTGCCGATGTCGTGCCCGGCCGAGAAGTGCTTGCCGGCCCCGGCCAGCACGATCACGCGCACGTCGTCGTCATCCACTGCCCGCCGGAACGCGGCGTCGAGCGCATATGTCATCCGGGAGTTCTGTGCGTTTCGGTAGTCCGGGCGGTCCATGGTCACGACCGCTGTTGGGCCGTGGACCGAATAGCTGACCGGGTCTTCTTCACTCACCGCACCCACTCCTCGCGTAGCACCGTCTTCAGCACCTTTCCGGCCGGGTTGCGGGGCAACGTGGACACGAACTCGACGCGGCGCGGCACCTTGTAGTTCGCCAACCGCTGGCGGGCGTGCGATAGGACGTCGTTCGCAGCCAGGACCGCCCCGGCCTTCGGCACGACCAGCGCGAGCCCGACCTCGCCGAGCCGCTCGTCCGGCACGCCGATCACCGCGACGTCAGCCACCTCGTCAATTTGGGCGAGCGCCTGCTCCACCTCAGCTGGATAGACGTTGAAGCCCCCGCTGATGTACATGTCCTTGAGCCGGTCGGTGATCGCGAGGTACCCGCTCGCGTCGAGCTTGCCGACATCACCTGTGTGCAGCCAACCGTCCGCGTCGATCGCCTCGGCGGTGGCCTGCGGGTCGTCGAGGTAGCCCAGCATGACGTTCGGCCCGCGCAGCAGAAGTTCGCCGCGCTCGCCGATGCGCGTCTCGAAGCCGGCGACTGCACGGCCACACGTGCGCGCAACGACCGCCGGCGGGTCGTCGCGCCGGCACATCGTCGCGACCACCGCCTCCGTCATGCCGAACGCGGTGAGGACGATGTCGAAGGTCAGCTCGCGTTGCATCCGTTCGACCAGCGCGACCGGCACGACGGCAGCGCCAGTGACGGCGAAGCGCAGGCTTGACAGGTCGTACTTCTCCCGCGAGGGATGGTCGAGAATCGTGTGGAAGATCGTCGGCGCTCCAGGCAGCACGGTGATGCGCTCCCGTTCGATGAGCCGCATCGCGTCTTCCGGGTCGTACACCGCCTGCGGCACGATCGTTGCGCCGGTCAGCAAGCACACGACGATGCCCGCCTTGTAGCCGAAGCTGTGGAAGAACGGGTTGATCACCAGGTACCGATCGCGCGCACCGACCTCACCGCACTCGGCCCACGCCCGCGCGACGTCGACCACCTGCCGATGCGCGGAGAGGACGCCCTTCGAGCGGCCGGT
>DATFTS010000030.1:0-2124 GCA_035261645.1 Jatrophihabitans sp.
CCGAGTTCGACAAAGAACGCGACAGCGGCGTCGAGGTCGTCGAAGACAATGCCGACGTTGTCCATCCGAAGGATCGTCATGTCCTCGAGCGTAGGGACCCGGGCGATTGGGCCAGCAGTCCGTCCGGTGCAGCCGGCCGGCTCTATCGCGAGGCGACAGCAACGATCACCGCGCGTCTGGCGAGTGAGGAGGGAGAATCGCTGAGTGGTTGGTCCGCTGCTTGGCAGCAAGTATCGGGTTCCGGTTCAACGGCCGGGCGCGGTTTCCCGGCCGCGGCTGTTTGAACGCTTCGGAGTAGCGATCCGGACGCCGCTCACGGTCGTGTCCGCACCGGCGGGATTCGGCAAGACGACGCTGCTCACCGAGTGGCTTACCGAGGATCGGCCGGATGGCGCCGCGGTGGCCTGGGTGTCGTTGGACGGGCGGGACAACGACCCTGTGCTGTTCTGGACCTACGTGGTGACCGCCATGCGGGCCGCGGTGCCCGGACTGGGTGATGCCGCACTTCAGCTACTGGCGTCGTCCTCGCCAGCGACCGATGCGGCGCTCGCGGCGCTGCTGAACGACGTCGACGGCATGTCGAACGACCTGGTGCTCGTGTTGGACGACTACCACCTCGTCGAGACGCCGGAAGTGCATGCAGCAATGACGTTCGTGCTCGAGCACCAGCCGCCGCAGTTGCATCTGATCCTCGCCACCCGGGTCGACCCGCCGCTGCCGATGGCGCAGCTGCGCGGACGCGGCCGGCTCGTCGAGGTGCGGGCAAGCGACCTACGGTTCACGTCCGAGGAGGCCGCGGCATATCTGAACGACTCGATGATCTTGGGGCTGAGTGACGATGACGTCGCCGCTCTCGAGCAGCGCACAGAGGGCTGGATCGCTGCGTTGCAGTTGGCTGCGCTGTCGCTGCGCGGTCGAGAGGACGCGAGCGCTTTTATTGCCGGCTTCGCCGGCGACGACCGATACATCGTGGACTACCTCGCCGAGGAGGTCCTTGCGCGCCAACCACGCGACGTGCGGGACTTCCTGCTTCAGACGTCGATCCTCGAACGCTTCACCGGCCCGTTGTGCGACGCGGTCACCGGACGGGACGCCGGCAGGCAGACGCTGCTGGCCCTGGAGCGTGCCAACCTCTTCCTTGTCCCGCTCGACGACCGGCGCCAGTGGTATCGCTACCACCACCTGTTCGCGGACGTGCTGCAGGCCCACCTGTTGGACGAGCGTCCAGGCGACATAGCCGAGTTGCACCGGCGAGCATGCGCCTGGTTCGAGGTCCACGGGGACGTGTCGCAGGCGATCAGTCACGCGCTTGCCGGCGGCGACTCCGGCCGGGCCGCGGACCTGATGGAGCTCGCCATGCCGGTGATGCGCCGGGAACGGCGCGAAGCCGAACTCGCTCGCTGGATGCGCGCCCTGCCTGACGGCGTGGTGCGGGGCCGGCCCGTCCTCGCCGTCGCCTTCGTCGGGGCCCTGGCCCAAGCGTCGAAGTTCGACACGATCGCCGAGCGGCTCGATGAGGTGGAAACACTGGTCCGTTCCGCGGACGGAAGCTGGCCGATGCCGCCGCCGCTGCACGTGATGGTCGTCGATCAGGACAACTATCGGTCGCTTCCCGCCCACATCGAGATGTACCGGGCCGCACTGGCGCTGGCGAACGGGGATCTCGACGGAACCCTTAGGCACGCGCGCGAAGCGCTGTCGTTGGCGCCGCCGGACGATCCGCTAGCGCGATCGGCAGCAGGCGCGCTCGCTGGTCTCGCCTCGTGGAGCAGCGGTGATCTTGCCGGCGCCCACGCGGCCTATACCGAGTCCACGGCCGGCCTCACCAAAGCCGGGTTCCTCGCCGACGTCCTCGGTTGCACCATCACCCTCGGCGACATCCGGCGCACTCAGGGACAGTTGGCGGCCGCCGTGCGGACGTATCAAGCAGCACTCGAGTTGGCCGCATCGGCGCCGGGCACCGAGCCGCTCCGCGGAACCGCCGACATGCACGTCGGATTGGCAGCCGTGTTCCTCGAGCGCAATGACCTCACCTCGGCTGCGGAGCAGCTGACGATCAGCCAGCGCCTTGGCGAGCACAACGGGCTGCCGCAGAACGCGTACCGCAGCCGGGTTGTCATGGCC
>DATFTS010000031.1:0-2798 GCA_035261645.1 Jatrophihabitans sp.
CGACGACGTGATCTTCGGCTGCACGGACACGCTCGGGCCACAGGCAGGCGACATCGCGCGCACCTGCTGGCTCGCTGCCGGCTATGCGGAGGACGTTCCCGGCGTCACCGTCGACCGGCAGTGCGGCTCGAGCCAGCAGGCCGTGCACTTCGCCGCGCAGGCCGTGCTGAGCGGGACGGCCGACCTGGTCGTCGCGGGCGGCGTCCAGAACATGTCGATGGTGCCCATCGCGTCGGCGATGGTCGTCGGAGCGCAGTTCGGATTCGACACGCCGTTCACCGGGTCAGTCGGTTGGGAGAAGCGGTACGGCGACCAAGAAATCTCGCAGTTCCGCGCCGCAGACATGATCGCCGAGAAGTGGAACATCAGCCGCGAGGCGATGGAGTCCTTCGCGCTCGAGAGCCACCGCCGGGCAGTCGCAGCCATCGACGAAGGACGGTTCGTCCCCGAGATCGTCCCGTTCGGCGACGTGACCACGGACGAAGGCCCGCGGCGCGACACCTCGCTGGAGAAGATGGCCGGACTGCCGACCCTGCGCGAGGGCGGCCGCGTCACCGCCGCGGTGTCCTCGCAGATCTCCGACGCGGCGAGCGCAGTACTGGTTGCGTCAGAGGACGCAGTCCGCCGGTTCGGACTGACACCGCGCGCCCGGATCCACCACCTCTCCGTCCGCGCCGACGATCCGGTGTACATGCTGACCGCGCCGATCCGCGCGACCAACCACGCACTCGCGAAGGCCGGCATGACACTCGACGAGATCGACCTAGTGGAGATCAACGAAGCCTTCGCATCGGTCGTCCTCGCCTGGGCCGCCGAGACGGGCGCGGACCTCACCAGGGTGAACGTCAATGGCGGCGCGATCGCGCTCGGCCATCCGATCGGCGCCACCGGCACGAAGCTCATGGCCACGCTGCTGAACGAGCTCGAGCGAAGCGGCGGTCGCTACGGCTTGCAGACCATGTGCGAGGGTGGCGGGCAGGCCAACGTGACGATCATCGAACGGCTCTGAAACGAACAGGCAAGACGGCCTGCAGACCCCCCAGCTGCAGACCGCCGCGCCCTCGTGTCATCTGTTCGCACCCGAGCGCCGGCCGGATCACCGGAATCCGTCAGGACGGACGCGGATTGACCCCACATTGGTGACATTGGTGGTGAACCGGCCAGTGTCAACGGACGAATAGCTCGTGTGCGAGTCCTCGCGGCACCTGTCCGGCGTATGGTCACCGCCGTGGAGGCGGCCAGGCCCGACGACGCTGTCCTCCTCGCGCGCATCCGCGCGGGAGATCAACTGGCGCTGGGCATGGCGTACGACCAGCACGCCGGTCTGGTGTACGGGCTGGCCCGCCGTGTCACCCGCGACGAACATCTCGCGCAGGACATCACGCAGGAGGTTTTCGCCTACCTCTGGGAACTGCCCGACCGTGTCGATGTCGCCCGCGGCTCGCTTCGTTCGTACCTGGCCGTCGTCGCGCACCGACGGGCGGTGGACGAGGTCAGGCGTAGTGAACGGCGCGTCCGCACCGAGAGCGCCACAGCAACGAGTGACCTCGAACAGGGACCCGAGGGGGAGGTCGTCGATGCCGCCGCGCGCTCGTGGGGCAAGATCCGGCTCGCCGATGTCCTCGCGCAACTGCCTGAAGACCAGCGCACCGCGGTCAGCCTTGCGTATTTCGACGGACAGACCTACATCCAGGTGGCAAAGACTCTCGGCATTCCGGAAGGCACCGCGAAGTCGCGACTGCGGCTGGCACTTGCTCGGCTGCGCACGTTGCTCGGTGATGAGCTACGGACGGCGATCTGATGGTTGAGGAGATCTCCGCCGCGGACGAGCTGGCCGCGCTGCTGGCGCTTGACGCGCTGCCTGAGGACGAGCAGGCCGACGCCGAACTGCGCTATGGCACTTTCCCCGCCCAACTCGCCGACGTAGTCGCGGTGCTCGCGGAGGGCACCGCCCAACAACCGCCAGACGACCTGCGCAGCCGCACGCTCGAGCGGGCGCTGGAACGGCGGCCGGACGGTCGCCCGGTCGGTGCGGTCGAGTCGGTGAGCGCGGCGGAGGCCTTCGATCGGACGGTCGCCGAGTTCGCCGAGTTGCTAGGCGACCTCAGCGCGCATGAATGGCAGGCGCCGGCTCATTCGGCGCACGGTGATGTGCGCGGGCTCGTCGCGCACCTGGTCGGCGTCGAGCGGCTGTGCCTCGCTTGGCTCGACCCGTCGGCACCAGCGCCGGTCGACCCGCATCTCGACCATGTGGCAGCCACCCGGCCGACGGTCGACGAGCTCGCCGGCGCTACGCCTGAAGCAGTTGCCGCTGCCTGGCACGACGCCGCGCGCGCGGTCGCGGCACAGGGCGCCTCCGGTGACCCGAACCGGCCGGTGTCCTTCCATGACGTCAGTACCTCGGTCGACGGGCTACTGGTCATGCGCACATTCGAACTCTGGGCCCATGCCATGGACATCGCGCTCGCCACTGGGCGAGCGATGCCAACCCTGGACGCAGCGCGGATGACGCTGATGTCCACACTGCTCATTCAGGTATTGCCGGGGGCGATGGCCTACCGCGGCGGGCCGGCACCGCGCGGCACGGCGCGGCTCGTGCTCACCGGTGACGCGGGCGGTTGCTACACCGTTGCGCTCGAGCCGGGCGCCACTGTCACCGACGACGAGCCCGTCGATGTCACGATCGTCACCGACGTGGTGGACCTGTGCCGGGTGGCAGCGCGCCGATTGCCGCCGGAGGAGTTGGCGGTGCAGATCGAAGGGGATCGAGACCTCGCGCACGCCGTACTTGCGCGGGT
>DATFTS010000032.1:0-3096 GCA_035261645.1 Jatrophihabitans sp.
TCGTCGGATGGCTGCTGTGGCCAGTGACCCCGCTCACTGCCCGCGCCACGCCCCGACCCGTTTCCGGCCCCGTTTCCGGACACCGGCCACTGGCCGCCGTGCGGCGCGGGGGGTCGTGCCACGGGTCACTCCTGTCGGACGGGGCGGCGCGCACGCGCCGTATTTGTCGTCACCGTACCCGCCAGGGCTGTGGCCGAGTCGTTATCGCTCTCAGCGAATTCAGCGCGTCGTCGCCAGATCACGACTCGCATAAGCCGCAAGTAGTCGCGGGTCGGTCGGGGAGCGCCGACGCCGTTGATGCAGCAAGCGCTGCCGGCCAAGCCTGGGATTCAGGAGCTGGCGCGCGTGTTAGGAGCTGGCGCGCGCGCCGTCGCCGATGCCAGTGGGGAGTTCGCCTTGTCCTGCTGGCACCCGCGCCTTCGGCAGCGCCACCACCCGCTGTTCGGTGATCTCTGGCGCCTGCGCCGAGCGGGCGGTCTCGGTGACCTGTTTCGGCGCGTCGATCGCGTCGGAGGGTTCGACGACCTTGAGGTCGATCATCTTGCGCGCCGTGACGAGCACGCGGCTCTCCAGCGACGACACGGTCTGGTTGTACGAGCCGACGGCGCTGTTGAGCGACCGGCCCAGCTTGTCGATGTGACTGCCCATCGTGGACAGCCGCTGGTAGAGCTCCCGGCCGAGCTGGTGCACCTCGGCGGCGTTGGCGGCGAGCGCCTCCTGCCGCCAGGTGTAGGCGACTGTTCGCAGCAGCGCCACCAGCGTCGACGGCGTCGCCACGACGACGTTCTGATCGAAGGCCCGCTCCAGCAGCGTCGGATCCTCGCGCAACGCGGCGTCGAGGAAGGTGTCCGCCGGCACGAAGCACACCACGAACTCGGGCGACGGCGTGAAGTGCTCGAAGTACGACTTCGCCCCGAGCGCGTCGATGTGGTCGCGCAGGTGCCGCGCGTGTGCCTTCAGACGCGCACTTCGGGTTGCCTCGTCCCGTGCCTCCATCGCCTCCAGGTAGCCGCTGAACGCCACTTTGGAGTCGACGACGACGCTCTTGCCGCCGACCAGCCGGACAACCAGATCCGGACGCACCCGCCCGTCGGGACCGGCGACGCTCGCTTGCGTGACGAAGTCGATGTGTTCGGTCATCCCGGCGGCCTCGACGGCTCGCTCGAGTTGCATCTCGCCCCACCGCCCGCGCACCTGCGGCGCGCGCAGTGCGCTGACGAGCTGAGTCGTCTCCTTCTGCAACTGCTCGGACGTCGTCCGCATGAGCGACACCTGCTCCAGCAGCTGCGAGTACGAGCCCGCTCGGTCGCGCTCGACAGCATGCAGTTGTTGCTGGACCCGTTCGAGGGATTCGCGCAGCGGAGTCACCATCCCCTCGATCGCCTGCTGCCGTTGCGCCAGCTCGCCGTCCGCATTCGCTTTCACCGTGGACAGCTTCGCCTCGGCGAGCGCGGCGAACGCCTCGTTGTTGCGGCGCAGCGCATCGCCGGCCAGCGAGTCGAAGGCCTCGCGCAGCCGCTGTTCGGAGGACGCGTCCGTCTCGGCGCGCTGCAGCGCCACCGCTCGCTCGGCGTCGAGCGTGGCCGATAGCCGGGCCACCTGTTCGCGCGCCTCGTGCGCGGCCGCCTCAGCCTCGCGCAGCGCGCCCTGACTGCGCATCTCGGTGCGCGAGCGGCCCACGAGCAGGCCGATCACGACGCCTGCGGCGAGCATCAGCACCGCGATGAGAACCCCGGCAACGTCCATGCGTCGATGCTCACACCGGGGTCTGACAGTTTCGGGGGCGACGCGCCGAGAGTCCGTAAACTGGCCTGTCGTGGCTCTCACCATCGGCATCGTCGGTCTGCCCAACGTCGGCAAATCCACCTTGTTCAACGCGCTGACCAAGAATGAGGTGCTGGCCGCGAACTACCCGTTCGCGACCATCGACCCGAACGTCGGGGTGGTCGGCGTGCCGGACAACCGCCTCGACGTCCTCGCCGGGATCTTCAACTCGGCGAAGATCGTCCCGGCGACTGTCAGCTTCGTCGACATCGCCGGTATCGTGCGCGGCGCCAGCCAGGGCGAGGGGCTCGGCAACAAGTTCCTCGCCAACATCCGCGAGGCCGACGCCATCTGCCAGGTGATTCGCGCCTTCAGCGACCCCAACGTGGTGCACGTCGAGGGTGAGGTCAACCCGGCCGGCGACATCGAGACGATCAACACCGAGCTGATCCTTGCTGACCTGCAGACCATCGAGAACGCTCTGCCGCGGTTGCAGAAGGAGGCGCGACTGCACAAGGACCGGGCCCCGCTCCTTGCCGCCGCCGAGCAGGCGCGCGAGGTCCTCGATGCCGGCCGGACGATCTCCAGCACCGATCTTGATCGCGGGCCGTTGCACGAGCTGCACCTGCTCACCGCGAAGCCGTTCCTCTACGTCTTCAACGTCGACCCCGACGAAATCGCGAATAAGGACTTCACCGACGAATTGCGCGCCATGGTGGCGCCGGCGGAGGCGATCTTCATGGACGCGCGCACGGAGTCCGAACTCATCGAGTTGCCGCACGACGAGGCGCTGGAGTTGCTGCAGTCGATGGGGCAGGAGGAGTCGGGCATCGATCAGCTCGCACGCATCGGCTTCGACACACTCGGCCTGCAGACGTTCCTGACGGCCGGACCGAAGGAGGCCCGCGCCTGGACGATCAAGCGCGGCGCCACTGCTCCCCAAGCGGCGGGAGTGATCCACACCGACTTCGAGCGCGGCTTCATCAAGGCCGAGGTCGTCTCGTACGACGATCTCGTCGCCGCAGGCTCGATGGCCGAGGCGCGCTCTCGCGGCAAGGTGCGCATCGAGGGCAAGGACTACGGCATGGCCGACGGCGACGTGGTGGAGTTCCGCTTCAACGTCTGATCCGCGGCTCGATCCTGTTGCTTCGCGGCGGCTCCGACCGTCCTGGCGCAACAAGATCGCCTGGAAAGCGTCACCAGGACGGCAGGGCCGTCGTGTTCGCGCCGCTGATCACCACGCCGACGCGCTCGCCGTCACGCGGTCGGTACGCGCCGCTGCGCAGCGCCGCGTACGCGGTGGCACCTGCCGGCTCCGCTACCACACGCGCG
>DATFTS010000033.1:0-4596 GCA_035261645.1 Jatrophihabitans sp.
GCCTTCGTCATGCACGACGTCTTCGGTACTCCCTTCGACGCGATCGCCGAGTCGCTCGGACGGACGCCGGCGACCTGCCGGCAGCTCGCCCGGCGCGCGCGGCGCAAGCTGGACGAGGCAAGTGGCGAGCAGGTCGACGTCAGCTCGATGGAGCATCGCGAGGTGACCGAGCGGTTCATCGCGGCGTGCGCGGGCGGCGACCTGGAGGCGCTCATCGCCGTCCTCGACCCGGACGTCTGGGGCGACTCCGACTACGGCGGCGGAGTCGCCCGCGGAGCTTCGCACGTCGCCCGCGGGGTGCTGCGGTTCTGGAGCGGGCTGCCGTCCAACTACTGGCGCCATCCCGTCACCGTCGTGTCGCAGCCGGTGGGCAAGCAGATGGCGCTACTGGGCTACATCGAGCGCGAGCTCGTCGGCGTGCTGCTGCTCGACATCGTGGACGAACGGGTCGTCAAGATGTTCGCGATGGGCGACGAGTCGAAGCTCGCCTTCCTGTCCGCGCAGCTGCGGTAGATCCGGCCGCCGCGCCTACAGCCCGAACGCCGACTTCAGGTCCGCGGCCGTGGCGGCGTTGCGCAGGAGCGCGGCGCCGACGTTCTGGTCGTACCACCGGGTCAGGCTGTAGTGGGTGCCGTTGGTCGTGACGACCTTGTGCGCGTTGTTCAGCCGCGGGTCGACGACGACGAAGGCGACGTTGTTGCCGGCGGAGCTGTCGTCCTCGTCGAAGGTCACGACGATGGTGAGCTTCCCGCTGGTGTAGTCCGGCCCGGCCATGAGCTTCGGCAGCCAGCTCTTCAGCCATGTGTCGGCGGTCCCGAGCGAGCAGTTGTGCGCGTCGTTGCACAGGTTCGGGACCATCATGCCGCTGTTCGGCAGGCTGCCGGAGTTGATGTCCTTGAGCAGGTTCCCGCTCGCGGTCGTGCCCATCGGCACGTCGCCGGCCTTGCAGTTCGACCGCTGCGTGCTGCCGTTGAAGTACGCCCACGGGTTGTGCTTGACCGCGTAGTTGCCGCTGGAGGAGAGCTGGCAGTTGCTCGTCATCGACTCGGCGTAGGTTCTCGCGGACTTGCCGGCCCGCACGGTCTGGTCGAAGACCGAGTCACCGGCGATGGGGTGGCTGCTCGGCGCGTTGTCGTCGCTCACACCGAACGTGTTGCCGCCGGCGACGGCCAGATAGTTCGGCAGCGACGGGTGGGTGACGGCGTGAAACGCGCTGGCGTGCCCGTACTGACTGGCCAGCGAGGCCAGATATGGCATGGACTTCAGCGCTTCACTCTGGCTGTGATTCTCCTCGACGATCGTCAACAGCTTGTGACCTGTCGACGGCGCCGGGGCGCTGCTGCTGCTGCTGCTGCTCGGCTGCGAGGGCACCGGGGATCCGGAAGTAGGCGCCGTGGTGACGATCAGCTTGGCCGGGTGGTTGCTGGTGTTCTCCTTCGACGCACACGACCACCGGGTGGTGCTGCTGGTGCGGGTCACCAGGGTCACGGGACCAGACCCGGTTACGGCACCGGTGACGTTCGCCTGCGTGTAACTGCCGGCGGTGACCGCGCCAGTCCGCCCCACCGGCGGCTGCGCGAAGTCGGGCTTCGGTGCGTCGGCCCACGTCAGCGTGGTCTCCGACCACGCGCTCGACGTCTTCCACAGTTCGGCGCCCGCGCTGCTGGATGAGCCGGCCCAACACTCGAAGAGGGCCTTGGTGACGGTCTGTCCCGCGGGGACGGTCACATCGAACTTGAAGTAGCCGTACTGCGTCGGGCTGGCGTCCATCGACAGCCACCCGGTGTTCTGGACCGTTGTGGGGGCGGCGGCCGAGACCGACGCGTCCGCGCTCGCGTTCGTCAGGACGTCCGCAGACGCGTGCTGCGCCTGCGAAACGCCGAGAGCGACGGCGCCGAACAGGGCGCCGGTCGTCACCGCGAGCAGCGTGACGAGACTGCGTCGGCGCGGAAGCTTGTGGAATCGGTGCTTTGCCATGATCACCTTTCAGGGGTCGGATGGCTGGCGAGGGCAGGGGCCCACGCGTAGGCAAGATCGGATACGGGCATCGGCGCATGCGCCGACGCTGAAATGGCGGCGGCGGGCCTGAGGGAAGTGGCCGCTGTCACGAGTGGCGGGCTCCGAGACGATGGTTTCGTTCGTGGGCACCGGCCCCCCGCGACCGGCCGAGCAACGACCATAGCCGCTCGCGCAGGTGAGCTCGTCGTGGCCCAGAAGGAGTCGGGAATTCGCACTGCGGTGACTCAGTGCGGTGACTCAAGAATTCTTGACGCGCGGCGGCGTCGCGCTGCCTACTGTGGAGGTATGGGAAACATCGGCGAGGAACGCCGCCGGATCGAAGTCCTTCCGGTGCCACAGCCCGAACCAGAGCCAGCACCGGCGCAGCCGAGCCGGCCTGAGCCGTCGCGGGAACCAGCGCCGGCGAAGTAGCTGGCCGTGCAGCCGTACGCAGGTTTCGAGCCGCAGGTCGGCGAGATCCGGGCGTTGCGCACGTTCCGGATCGGCCCGGGCGGGGTGCTGTATCCGCTGTTCAGCAACACGCCCTGGACGGCAGGTGTGAACACCGCGCGCTGCCGGGCGCTCGCGTGGTCGCCCGAGACCACGCGACCGCACCCGTCACCCGAGCCCGACTGCACCTGTGGGTTCTATGCGTACGGCAGCGAGCACGCGGCAGGCGAGTACGCGCACGCGCGGCACGTGCTCGCTGTCGTCGCCTGCTGGGGCCGGGTAATCGCCGGCACCCGTGGCCTGCGCGCAGAGTATTGCCGGGTCGAGGCGCTGTGGATGTCGGACACCGTGCCGGCGGAGCTCGCGGCGGAGGTGGGCCTCCAGTACCCGTCCGTGGCAATCTTCCGCGAGCGAGCGGCCATGCTCGCGGAGTACCCGGCTACCGAACTTGACTGCTACGACCTCGACCAGCCGCAGCAGAGTGTCCGGGGACGTCGGTGGCTGCAAGCGGTCGTCAGCCTGACGCTCGCGCTCAGCCTGTTGCCTGCCCAGTTCTGGGGTGGAATTCAGAACGCGCGGATCGCGTGGGCCGGCGCGCTCGCCGTGTTCGTCGGCACCGCGCTGCTGCTCGCCCGCGGCCGGCCGGTCGACCTGGCAACCCGCAGACGCCGGGTGCTCGCGCAAGCCGGCGTGCTCTGGATGATCGCGCCCTTCGCCGGATCGATCGGCGTGCTGCTGCTACGCGCGCCCCTGCTGCAACTGAGCCTGCTGCTACTGGTGCAGCGCTACCACCTGACACGCGAAGCGCGTCGTTTCCCCGCTGACGTCACCTGACGACACCTTCGTCCGGAAGCCGTGAGGGTCGCGCGTCGATCGCGTGAGGATGCCTCTCAGCGGGCGACACGGCCACATGCCGCGGCGTTGACTTCAATCGCCTGGCGGAACACCGCGGGGTCGCACGGGACAGCGCTACGGTCCCGCTCTCCTGGTGGAGTTTGCTGTGACTGACTTCTGGGCGGTCGTCGTGACCGTGGCCGTCTTCGCTCTCATCGCGCTCGTCGTGAAGGGGGCGGAGAAGCTGTGAGTATCGCCAACATCGCCGGACTGATCATCGCAATCTTGGCGACGATCTTCTTGGTCATCGCGCTCGTGTTCCCGGAGAAGTTCTGATGGGCGACACCTGGTCAGGAATCTTCTTCCTGCTGACCCTCATCGCCGCGTTGGCGCTGGTGCACAAGCCGCTGGGCGACTACATGGCGCGGGTTGTCACAGGTACGAAGCATCTCGCCGTCGAGCGGGGGGTGTACCGACTCGGCGGCGTCGACCCGGACGCCGACCAGACGTGGAGCCGTTACCTGCGCTCGGTGCTGGCGTTCAGCGTCGTCGGCGTGCTGTTCCTGTACGCGTTCCTTCGCGTGCAGCAGCACCTGTGGCCGCCGTACGCGGTGCCGCAGATGTCCGCGGCCCAGGCGTTCAACACGGCGGCCAGCTTCGTCACGAACACCAACTGGCAGTCGTACTCGGGCGAGAACGCGCTCGGTTACGTCGTCCAGGCGGCCGGCCTCGCCGTACAGAACTTCGCCTCGGCCGCCGTCGGCATCGCAGTCGCGATCGCGCTGGTGCGCGGATTCGCCCGCACCCGCACTGACCGGCTCGGTAACTTCTGGGTCGACCTCACTCGCATCTCGCTGCGCGTGCTGCTGCCGCTGTCGGTGATCTTCGCGCTCGTGTTCGTCGGCGGCGGGATGATCGAGAACTTCCATCACTACCAGACGATCCACACGATCGTGGGGGGCACGCAAACGCTGCCGGGCGGCCCGGTCGCGAGCCAGGAAGCGATCAAGGAGCTCGGCACTAACGGTGGTGGCTTCTTCAACGCGAACTCCGCGCACCCGTTCGAGAACCCGACGGCGTGGACGGACTGGATCGAAATCTTCCTGTTGCTCGCCATCTCCTTCTCCTTGCCGCGCACCTTCGGCCGGATGGTCGGTGACAAGCGGCAGGGCTACGCGATCGTCGCCGTGATGGCCACCCTCGCCGTGGTCAGCGTGACGCTGACGTTGGTTTTCCAGGGCATCCACCACGGGACCGTGCCGACGTCAGTGGGCGCCGCCACCGAGGGCACCGAGACAAGATTCGGCGTGCTGA
>DATFTS010000034.1:0-6798 GCA_035261645.1 Jatrophihabitans sp.
TACAGCTAGTTGCCAGCGCGCTACCCCTGGTATCCGGGGCTGACGGGAAGCTCTATGGTTGCGCGTGCAGTCATCTTTAGCCGGGGCACTGACGGCGCCTGGAGGTAGCTTGTGTCACGTGTGAGTGTGCGGATCCGTACCGCGACACACGACGACATCCCCGCGCTGGTCCGGCTGGTGCAGAGCATCGACACCACGTCAGGCCTGTTCAGCGGCAAACCGCTGCAGGATCACAGCTCGGCGCACCTGTGCGAACGCTTCGGGCAGATCCTCGACTCCGACCGCGTCCTGCTCGTCGCAGCCGACGACACTGGCGCCGTGGTCGGCATGCTCTCGTCGCGCAGCGACGCCGTCGGGGCCATCGATTTGACGCCCGTCCTGCACGTAACTCACCTCATGGTCGACCAGGCGCACAGGCGCCGCGGCGTCGGGCGTGCGCTGCTCGCGGCCGCCGTGAAGCTGGCTGAGGAGGACGGCGTCGAGCACCTGCTCGCCACCGCCGCAGCCGGTTCGCGGGAGGGAAACCGCTACCTTGCGCGGATCGGCTTCGCCCCGCTCGTCGTCCATCGCATCGCCTCCACCAGCACGCTGCGCCGCGCCCTCGGCATGACCGACGTCGCGGGCCGGATGGCGATGCTGCGCCGTGCGCGCCTCGTCCGGGCACAACGCACCGGCTTCCCGACCCGGGCCGCGCGCCGCGAGGCGTGACGGCGAGGGGCGTCGTACCCCGCCCCTAGGATTGAAGTCGTGAGCGAGCATCGCGAGCGAACCATCAAGCATGGGCTCCGCCGGTCGACCGAGCGAAGCGAGGCTCGACCGTGACGGCCAGGCTCCTGCTTCTTGACGGACACTCGCTGGCTTACCGTGCGTTCTACGCGCTGCGCGAGGTGGAGATGTCCACCACGACGGGGCAGCCGACGAACGCGGTGTTCGGCTTTACGTCCATGCTGATCAACCTGCTGCGCGACGAGGAGCCGACCCACGTCGCGGTCGCGTTCGACGTCTCCCGGCAGACCTTCCGCAGCGAGACCTACGCCGACTACAAGGCCGGTCGCAGTGAGATGCCGGATGACTTCCGCGGCCAGGTGACGCTGATCCACAAGGTGCTTGACGCGCTGCGGATCCCGAGCCTGATGGTCAGCGGCTTCGAAGCCGACGACGTCATAGCGACGATCACGACCCAGGCCGCGGACGCGGGGATGGACGTGCTCATCTGCACCGGCGACCGCGACGCGCTGCAGCTGGTCGGCGATCACGTGACAGTGCTCTATCCGCGCCGCGGCGTGAGCGACATGACCCGCTTCACGCCGGAGGAGGTGCAGGAGAAGTACGGACTGTCGCCTGTGCAGTATCCGGACTTCGCCGCGTTGCGCGGCGACCCCAGCGACAACCTGCCTGGCATCCCCGGCGTTGGTGAGAAAACCGCCGCCAAGTGGATCCGTGAGTACGGGTCGCTGCGCGCGCTGATCGACCAGGTCGACACCGTCAAGGGAAAGGTGGGGGACGCACTTCGCGAGCACGTGGCCGCCGTCGAAATGAACCGGCGCCTGACCGAGCTGGTGCGCGACGTCGACCTGGATGTCGAGCTCGAAACCCTCGCGCGCCAGCAGTGGGATCGCGAGGAGGTGCATCACCTCTTCGACGACCTGCAGTTCCGGGTCTTGCGCGAGCGGCTCTTCGCGTCGGTCGACGCGGCCGCTCCCGAGGCTGAAGAGGGTTTCGACGTTGCCGTCACGCGGCTGGGCCCCGATGATGTCGCCGGGTGGCTTGACGAGCACGCGCGCGACGGCTCCCGGATCGGGCTCGCTTTTCGCGGTGCTTGGGGTCGCGGCACCGGGACACTTGCCGGCATTGCCCTGGCGAGCCCGGACGGCAGCGCCGCATACGTCGCGCCGGAGTCGCTGACGGCAGACGATGACAAGGCGCTCGCCGAATGGCTCGCCGACGAGTCGGTGCCGAAGGCGGTGCACGACGTCAAGGGCCCGCTGCTCGCGCTGCGTCAGCATGGCTGGACGCTTGCCGGGGTTGCGAGTGACACGCAGCTCGCCGCATACATCCTGCGGCCGGATCAGCGCACGTTCGACCTCGCCGATCTCGCGCTCCGCACGTTGCATCGCGAGCTGCGCAGCAACATCGAGGAGTCCGGACAGCTCACCCTTGATGGTGGCGTGGACGAATCCGACGACGCGATAGCTGACGCGGAGACCGTGCGGGCGAGCGCGATCAAGGACCTCGCCGACGCATTCGACGCCGAACTCTCGCGCAGCCGCGGGTCCGAGCTGCTCGCTGGCATGGAGTTGCCACTCACGTACGTCCTCGCCGACATGGAGGCAGTTGGCATTGCGGTCGACGCGGACGGGTTGATCGCACTGCAGGCGGAACTTGGCGCGGGCGTGAAGGCGGTGGAGCACGACGCGCATCAGGTCGTGGGACGCGAGTTCAACCTGGGTTCGCCGAAGCAGTTGCAGGAGATCCTCTTCGACCAGTTCAAGCTGCCGAAGACGAAGCGGATCAAGACCGGCTACACGACTGACGCCGATTCTCTGGCTGATCTCTACGCCAAGACCGAGCACCCGCTACTCGAGTTGCTGCTGCGACACCGCGAGGTCGCCCGGCTGAAGTCCGTGGTCGACGGATTGCTGCCGTTGATCGATGAGCAGGGACGCATCCACACCACGTTCAACCAGACCATCGCCGCCACCGGCCGGCTCTCGTCGACGGACCCGAACCTGCAGAACATCCCGGTGCGGACGGCCGAGGGCCGGCGCATCCGGGAGAACTTCACCGTGGGCGCGGGCTACGAATCCTTGATGACAGCGGACTACAGCCAGATCGAGATGCGGATCATGGCGCATCTCTCGCGCGACGCCGGGCTCATCGAGGCGTTCAGCAGTGGCGAGGACCTGCACACGTTCGTCGCCTCCCGTGCGTTCGACATCCCGCCGGAGCAGGTTGATCCAGAGATGCGCCGGCGGATCAAGGCGATGTCTTATGGCTTGGCGTACGGGCTGTCGGCGTTCGGTCTCTCGAGGCAGCTCAAGATCACTCCGGACGAAGCGCGCGGCCAGATGGACGCGTACTTCACCCGGTTTGGCGGGGTGCGCGATTATCTGCATTCGGTGGTGGAGCAGGCGCGGCAGACCGGCTACACCGAGACGATCATGGGCCGGCGCCGCTATCTGACCAACCTCACCAGCGACAACCGCAATCTGCGCGAGATGGCGGAGCGGGCTGCCCTCAACGCCCCCATCCAGGGCAGCGCGGCGGACATCATCAAGGTCGCCATGCTTGGCGTCCATCGCGGATTGGTGGAGGCCGGGCTGAAGTCGCGGCTGCTGTTGCAGGTGCACGACGAGCTCGTCCTCGAAATCGCACCGGGGGAGCGGGAAGCGGTCGAGGAGTTGGTCTGTCGCGAGATGGCCGGCGCCTACCAGCTCGACGTCCCCATGGACGTCTCAGTCGGCATCGGACGCACCTGGCACGAAGCCGCCCACTAACCCACCACCGCCCGCTCCTCCGTGATCAACAGACCGCCTGAGTCGATATTCAACGCAGACGGTCTGTTGATCAGAGTGCGGTTTCCACAGGTGCGGACGCCGGTGGCACAGCGGCAGCGCGCGCCGCGGCCGAACCCGAGCCGTCGCAGAAGCGCAGCGCAGTTACGGCAGTTCGCAGACGTAGATCGCCGTGCCGGGCAGGATCCCTCCACGCAGCGGTGACCACTGGCCCCACTCGCGGGTGTGTCCGGCCGGCCACTCGGGCTCGATGAGGTCCACCAGCCGGAAGCCGGCGGCGACGATCTCGCGAACCCGGTCACCGAGCGTTCGATGGTGCTCCACGTAGGTCGGCGTGCCTTCCTCCGTCGACTCCACGTACGGGGTGCGGTCGAAGTAGGGGATGGAAGCGGTGAGGCCGTTGGGGCCCGGATCGTCCGGAAAGGCCCATCGGATCGGATGGGTCGTCGCGAAAACCCATCGCCCGCCGGGCCGTAGCACCCGAGCCACCTCGCGCATCACCCGGGCACTGTCCGCGACGAAGCCAACCGCGCCGAACGCGGTGAAGGCGAGGTCGAACGATGCTGATCGAAACGGTAGGTATTCGGCGTCGGCCTGGACGAGCGGAACGTCGACCCCGGTCTCGGCAGCGCCCGCCCGCGCGTGGCGCAGCATGCCGGACGACAGGTCGAAGGCCACCGGACGCGCGCCGCGCGCCGCCAACCAGCGTGAGCACATCGCCGAGCCGGAGCCGACTTCGAGCACGTCCAGGCCGGCGACGTCGCCGAGCAGGTGGACGTCGTCCTCGCGGAGGTTCTCCGGGCACCACACGAAGTCGGCGATGCCGAGGAACTCGCCGTGCTCGACGTGGTAGGCGTCGGCGTCGCCGTCCCACCAGTGCCGGTTGGCACGCACGGTCGACGGCACGTCGGCTTCGCGGCGACCGACCTCGGCCGCATCGAGCGGATGAGGAACGTCCACGGCCGCAGCGTACGGGCAGCGCGCGGCCACGTTCGCGGTGCGCGGGACAGCCGCCGTGCGCGCGGCGCTACTGGTCAGTAACCTTGGCCCGTGGCGCTTCCCCTCCGCACCGCCGCCTTCTGGACCGTCTACCGGGTGCTCGACCGCGCTCCGGTGATGCAGCAACCCGCGCACCGCGTCCGCGCGAAGAGCAACCTGCGCAACCGGCTGTTCCGGCTGCCCGTCGCGTGGCTGATCACCGGCCGTCCGGACCCGTCGGTCGCCATCGCCGACAGCAAGCTGTGCCTGGCGGACGGTACGGAGCTGCCGCTGCGGGTCTACCGCCCGCGCGAGCAGGGCGCGGAACCGCGTCCGGTAATTCTGAATTTCCACGGGGGCGGGTGGGTTTCAGGGGACGCGCGCCAGTCCGAATGGTGGTGCGCAGGGGTCGCGGCCGGCGCGCAGGCCGTCGTCGTGTCCGTCGAGTACCGCCTCGCTCCGGAGCACCCGTACCCGACGCCGCCCGAGGACTGCTACGCCGCGACCAACTGGGTCGTCGAGCACGCGGGTGAGCTAGGTGTAGATGCGTCACGCCTCGCCGTGATGGGCGACAGCGCGGGCGGCAACCTCGCCGCGGTCGTGTGCCTGATGGCCCGCGATCGCGGCGGACCGCCGATTGCCCTCCAGGTGCTCGTCTACCCGTCTGTGGCGCTGGGCACCGACTTCCCGTCCAAGTTCGAGAACGCGAACGCCCCGATCATCACGGCCAAGGACCTCGAAAACACACCGCGGCTCTACCTGGACGGCACCGGCGCCGACATCGACGACCCGTACGTCTCTCCGCTGTATGCGAACCACCACAACCTGCCGCCCGCGCTGATCCAGACTGCCCAGTACGACCCGCTGCGCGACCACGGTGCCGCATACGCCGCAGCGCTGCGGGGCGCCGGCGTCGAGGTGCGGCACACCAACTACGTCGACGCCGTCCACGGGTACGCGTCCCTGCCCAATATCGCGCCGGCGGCGCGGCAGGCACTCGCCGAGGCGGTCATAACGATTCGCGAGCGACTCTGAGGCCCGCGATTTCCGGTCGGGACGGCGGTCGAGTACGCTTAAAGTGCGGACAGGTCTGTGGCCTCGACATGGAGTAGGCCGCTCCCGAAACTTTTCGGCGATCCGGACATGCCCGCCGCCTACCAGCTTTGTCAGGACCTACCCACTCAATGACGTCCACCACCGAAGCCCCGGTCAACACCACACCGCAAGTAGCAATCAACGACATCGGCTCGTCCGACGACTTCCTCGCCGCGATCGATAAGACGATCAAGTATTTCAACGACGGCGACATCGTCGAAGGCACCGTCGTCAAGGTCGACCGGGACGAGGTCCTGCTCGACATCGGCTACAAGACCGAGGGCGTCATCCCCTCTCGCGAGCTGTCGATCAAGCACGACGTCGACCCGAACGAGGTCGTCACCGTCGGCGACGACATCGAAGCGCTTGTCCTTCAGAAGGAGGACAAGGAAGGCCGGCTCATCCTCTCCAAGAAGCGGGCTCAGTACGAGCGTGCCTGGGGGACGATCGAGGAGAAGAAGGAGAAGGACGAGGTCGTCGAGGGCACCGTCATCGAGGTCGTCAAGGGCGGCCTCATCCTCGACATCGGCCTGCGCGGCTTCCTGCCGGCCTCGCTGGTGGAGATGCGCCGGGTGCGCGACCTCCAGCCGTACGTCGGCCAGAAGCTCGAGGCGAAGATCATCGAGCTCGACAAGAACCGCAACAACGTGGTGCTCTCGCGTCGCGCTTGGCTGGAGCAGACCCAGTCCGAGGTGCGTCACGGCTTCCTGACCCAGCTCCAGAAGGGCCAGATCCGCAAGGGCGTCGTCTCCTCGATCGTCAACTTCGGTGCGTTCGTGGACCTCGGCGGCGTCGACGGCCTCGTCCACGTCTCCGAGCTGTCGTGGAAGCACATCGACCACCCGTCCGAGGTCGTCGCCGTCGGTGACGAGGTCACCGTCGAGGTCCTCGACGTGGACATGGACCGCGAGCGTGTCTCCCTGTCGCTGAAGGCGACGCAGGAGGACCCGTGGCAGCACTTCGCCCGCACCCACCAGATCGGTCAGATCGTCCCGGGCAAGGTCACCAAGCTGGTGCCCTTCGGTTCGTTCGTCCGCGTCGAGGAGGGCATCGAGGGCCTGGTGCACATCTCCGAGCTCGCCGAGCGCCACGTCGAGATCCCGGAGCAGGTCGTCCAGGTCAACGACGACGTCATGGTCAAGATCATCGACATCGACCTCGAGCGTCGCCGGATCTCGCTGTCGCTCAAGCAGGCCAACGAGACCGCTGC
>DATFTS010000035.1:0-3279 GCA_035261645.1 Jatrophihabitans sp.
CTGGAATCCACGCCCGGAAGAGGCTTCCTTCCGCTCACCGGCGAGCGAACCGTGCCCGGTGTCCCGGAGGAGAACTACTGGTTCCGACGCCACGAGGCGGCCTACCAGTTCCTGTTGCCCCTCGCCCGGAGTCGCCGGCTACTGGAAGTCGGCTGCGGCGAGGGCTACGGGACGGCCATGCTTGCCACCGTTGCGAGCAGGGTCGTGGGCATCGACTACGACCCGCTCACCATCGCGCACGCGGCGGCAACCTACCCGGGAGTGGAGTTCGTCCGGGCTAACCTGGCCGCGTTGCCTGTGCCGGATGCGTCCACCGACGTCGTCGCGACGCTGCAGGTGATCGAGCACGTGTGGAACCACGGCGAGTTCGTGGACGAGTGCCTGCGAGTACTGCGGCCGGGTGGTCTGCTCGTCGTCAGCACGCCCAACCGGCTCACCTTCTCTCCAGGCCGCGACGCGCCGGTGAACATCTTCCACACGAAGGAGTTCACCGGCGCGGAGCTCACCGATCTTCTGACCCGGCACGGTTTCGAGGTGGTGACAGCGCATGGACTGCACGCGGGCGAGCGTCTCGTGACGTTGGATGCACGCCACGGCGGCTCGTTCGTCGATGCGCAACTCGCAAGCCCACCCGAGGACTGGCCGGCGGACCTCCGTGCCGACGTCGCGTCGGTGAGCACGGCCGACTTCCCCATCGACGCCGACGGGGACCTGGACGCCGCGCTCGATCTGATCGTGGTAGCCCGGCGGCCGGTCGCGATGGCGCGCAGTTGACGCACATGACGGCCGTCGAACTGGCGCTAGAGGATCTCCGCGGAAGCCGGGTCGACCCGCTCGAGGTCCGAACGGGCTGACTCCCCATCGGCGCCCGCGCTCAGGCTGCGCAGCGCGGAGAGCAGCAGTGGCAAGCCGATGACCAGGGTCAGCACCGCGAGCAGCAAGCAGACACCGGACCAGTCGTAAGGCGCGTCGGCCGAGTTGTCGACGTAGACGGTGCCGAGCCCCGCGCACTCGATGTGCACCCGGCCGGTGATCGTCGAGTCGAACGTGGCGATCCGATCCGTGGCCTTCGTGTCGGACTTTTCCGCAGCGATCGACAGCGCTCCAGGCGCTCGACCGGGTGACGACGCGGTGCACTGCAGCGCACTCGGGTTGACGCCGAGCTGCGCCTCTCGGCTGACGCCGCCGGGGACGGCGAGGCCGTACGTCTTGCCGGCGACCACCTGGACGTAGTCGGCCGGCGCGCCACCTCTGCTGTACGCCTGCCGTCCGGCTCCCGACTGCTTGACGTAGAGCGCCCAGAACCCGAGACCGGCGGCCACGAGCAGCAGCGCGACGACCAGGGTGCGTGTCGCGCGCGGGCGGGGATCCGTCACGTCCCACAGGGTAGTGCCCGTGCGTCGCGGGCTAAGGTGAGCCGCCGTGCGGATCCTCATGCTGTCGTGGGAGTACCCGCCACTGGTGGTGGGCGGTCTCGGGCGACACGTCGAGGCGCTGGCACGCGAACTCGCCGCGCAGGGTCACGACGTCCGGGTTGTCACCCGCGGTGACGCGCCGTCGCGCTCGCGCGAACAGCGCGACGGCGTGACGGTATTGCGGGCAGCGCTCGACCCGCTCGCCATCGACTTCACGACCGAAACGCTGTTGGGCTGGAGCCAGGCGAGCGAGCACGCGCTGGTTCGCACAGCACTGCCGGCGCTGGGGCACTGGCGGCCCGATGTCGTACACGCCCACGACTGGCTTGTCGCCCAGACCGCGGCCACGGTGGTGGAGCAGACCGGCGCTGCGCTGGTCGCGACGTTGCACGCCTCTGAGGCGGGCCGGCATCAGGGCTGGCTGCCGCGCCCGCTGAACCTCGCCATCCACTCGGTGGAGCGCTGGCTGGCGCAGCGCGCCGACGCCGTGATCACCTGCTCAACGACAATGCAGCACGAAGTAAGCCAGCTGTTCGAGCTTCCGGCGCACCACGTGTGCGTGATCCCGAACGGCATCGACGCGACTCGGTGGACCACGACCGCGCGCGCCAAGCGTGCGGCGCGCGACCGCTTCGCCACCGAGAGCCCGCTGCTGGTCTTCGCGGGCCGACTCGTCCACGAGAAGGGCGTGCAGACCCTGCTGCGCGCGATTCGCCCGCTGCGCGAAGCACACGCTGGGCTGCGGCTCGTCGTCGCCGGCGCCGGCGTGCACGAGGACGCCCTGCGCGCACAGGCCCGGCGGCTGCGAATAGCGAGGTCGGTGGAGTGGCTCGGCTTCGTGCCGGAGGCCGACCTGCCGGCCCTGCTCGGCGCTGCTGACGCCGTGGTCGTGCCGTCGCTGTACGAGCCGTTCGGCATCGTCGCGCTCGAAGCCGCCGTCGCTGCGACTCCGCTCGTCGTGGCCGAAACCGGCGGCTTACGTGACCTGGCCGCCGCCAGCGTGGCGGCCGCCTCGTTCCCCGCCGGCGACGCCGAGGCGCTGGCCAGCGCGGTCGGCAAGGTGCTGATCGACCCCGCGGCAGCGCGACGCACCGCGGCACGCGCGGCACGGTCCGTCCGTCGCGACTTCACCTGGTCGGCAGTGGCACGGCAGACGGTCGACGTCTACCGGCGCGCGGCAGTCACAGCGCCCGGCGGTCCTTGATCACCCGGGCGGGCACGCCCACCGAGACGGAGTAGGGCGGCAAGTCGCGCGTCACCACAGCGTTGGCTCCGACGACCGAACCGGCGCCGATGACGACGCCACGCGCAACGGTGACCTTCGTACCGATCCACGCGTCCGGTCCGATGCGAACGCGGGACTTCGCGATGCCCTGATCCTTGATCGGCTTGGTGAGGTCGGCGAAGCGGTGGTCGAAATCCGAGACGTAGATGTCGTCGGCGAACAGTGTCGCGGCGCCGACCTCGATGTCGAGGTAGCAGTTGACCGAGACGTTGCGGCCGAACACGGTCTTGTCCCCGACGCTGAGTGTTCCCTCGTGACAGCGCAGTGCGGTGTTCACGCCGAGATGGATCCACTTGCCCAGGATGATCCGTCCGTACCCCCGGCGGGCGTAGATCTCCACGCCGCGGTCGAGGAACACGAAACCACGCGTGATGACCTGCCGGTTGCGCAAGCGGAAGAGCAAGAAGCGCCAGTAGCGGACGAGATACCACGGGGTGAAGGCGCGGTGCCGGATGACCCAACGCAGCGACGACCACGTGACGAAGCGCGGGCTGCGCAGTTCTGCGTCGGGGCGCTGCAGCATCTCAGGCCGCCGCGCGTCCCAGGGCAGTGACGAGATCGCCGGGCCGCGCGCACACC
>DATFTS010000036.1:0-4397 GCA_035261645.1 Jatrophihabitans sp.
GTCGACGTCCGGCCAGGGCAGCTCGGCCTCGTCACTCACCGAAGGAATCTAACCGGCGCGACGCAGATCCTCGGTTCAGCCGCATGGGCAGGTGCGGGATGCCGTCCTCGATGTAGTCAGGGCCCGTGCGGACGAAGCCGAACTGCTCATACCAGCGCTCGAGGTATGCCTGCGCGCCGAGGACGACCTCCTCGGCCGGCACCAGTTCCAGCGCGCGCCGCATCAACGCCGCCGCGAGGCCGGTGCCTCGTGCCGATGCGGCCGTCGCCACCCGCCCGATGCGCGCCGTACCGTCCGGATCGCGGAGCACACGCAGGGTGGCGAGCACCTCGCCGTCGCGCTCAACCCAGAGCTGGCGGGCATCGGGCTCGAGGTCGCGGCCATCGGGGTCGAGATAGACGCAGTCCTGCTCGACGACGAACACCGCGGAACGCAGCGCCAGGATCCCGTACAACGTGCGCGCGTCGATATCGCCGATCAGCGCTTCGCGGATCTCCACGCGCCGACGTTATCGGCCACGCCGTCGGCGGCTGCGAGCGCTCGTGTTTGATGGACGGCATGGCATTGAGCAAGCCGGTCATCGAACAGTCCAGCGGCGAGCCGCCCCAGGACCTCGACATCCTGGACATCGTTGTCGGCACGGGCGCTGAGGCAAGGCCCGGCGACACGGTCGAGGTGCACTACGTCGGCGTCGAGTTCCGCTCCGGTCAGGAGTTCGACGCGTCGTGGAACCGCGGCGAGTCGATCGAGTTTCCCCTGCGTGGCCTGATCCAGGGCTGGCAGGAGGGGATCCCCGGCATGAAGGTCGGTGGCCGCCGGCAACTCACCATCCCACCGGAGAAGGCCTACGGGCCTGCGGGCGGTGGACACCAGCTTTCCGGCCAAACGCTGGTGTTCGTGATCGACCTGCTCGGCGTCAAGTAGGCAGCAGCAAGTTTTGTCAGTCCCCCTCGGCAGAATGAGCGGCGAGGAAAGGACGGTACGGCGATGCGCAAATGGCTGCCGCTGATCACGGTGTGCCTCGGCACGTTCATGCTGCTGATCGACGTCACGATCGTAAACGTCGCGCTGCCGGACATGGCGAAGGACCTGCACACCAGCTTCGGCTCGCTGCAGTGGGTGGTCGACGCGTACGCGTTGACGCTGGCCGCGCTCGTCCTCGGGACCGGTTCCATCGCCGACCTGACCGGCCACCGGCGCGCATACATCGCGGGCCTTGCGCTGTTCGCCGTGTCGTCGTTCGTCTGCGGCATCGCGCCGAACGCGGGGGCGCTGGTTGCTGCTCGCGCCGTGCAGGGTGTCGGGGCGGCCGCGATGTTCGCCACCACGTTCGCGCTGCTGAACAGCAACTACTCCGGACGCGATCGCGGCATCGCCTATGGCATGTGGGGCGCCGTTGCGGGCGCGTCGGCGGCCGTCGGCCCGATCGTCGGTGGGCTGCTGACCGAGGGCGTCTCGTGGCGCTGGATCTTCTTCGTCAACCTGCCGGTCAGCGTGCTCGCGATCGCACTCTGCGCGCTGGTGCTCGAAGACGCCCATGCTCCGGTGCGCGGGCGGGTGGACGTGCTCGGCATCCTCACGTTCACAGCTGCAGCGGCCACCCTGACCTACGGGTTGATCCGCTCCAACGAGAACGGCTGGTCTCCACCGGCGAGCTGGCTCTGGCTTGTCGCCTCGCCGGTGCTGCTCGCGCTGTTCGTCCTGGTCGAGAAGCGCACCCGGCAGCCGATGCTGGATCTGGCGCTGCTTCGCAACGGGCCGTTCGTCGGGGTGCTGATCGCAGCCGGGCTGCTGACGCTCGCGGCGTTCGCCTCCTTCACGTATACCTCGATCTGGTTGCAGTCGGTGCTCGGCCTCTCGCCGATCCAAGCCGGCCTGACGGGCCTCCCGCTCTCGCTGTCGTCGTTCGTCGTGTCCGCAGCGATCGGGCGGTTCCTGCACGGCTCGCGACCGGGTCCGATCATCGGCGGCGGGCTGATCCTGATCGGGCTCGGTGGGCTGGTGGGCGCGCTGCTCCTGCACGGCTCGGCGTCGTGGCCACAGTTGATCCCCGGCTTCGTGCTGATCGGCATCGGCGTCGGGCTGGCCACCCCGACGTTGAGCTCGGCGGGCATGTCGTTCGTGCCGCTGCAACGTGGCGGCATGGCCGCAGGGGCGGTCAACACCTCGCGGCAACTGGGCTTCGCGCTGGGCATCGCGGCGCTGGGCTCGGTGTTCGCGGCCCGCGCGCAGCACGTGCTCTCCAGCCGAGGGGTACCCGAGGCGGGTCGGGTGGCGCGGGCGCTGGCCGGCGGGCAGGCGCCGGTGGTGCTGCAGAAGGCGCCGCCTGCGGTGCGCGGTGCGCTGAACTCCAGCATGCACGCCGCGGCAGTCGACGGCGTGCAGTGGACCTTCGCGGTTTCCGGGGTCATCGGCATCGTCGCCGGCGTGGTCGTGCTCCTGCTGGTGCGCCCCCAGCGCGACGTGGCTCCGCAACCGGGCGCCGCCGCTCCGCCAGCCGACGCGCCGGCCGAGCAGCCCGCCGCCACCTGATCCAGGGGCCCACTTCTTAACCAGGGTTCAGCCCCGCCCGCGGCGAGGAATAGACTCGCATCGGACGGCTCGTGAAGACGTTCACAAAGTCCCTGGTTGGCGAAAACAGGAGTCTGCGATGTCGGCACCAGAGGCCGAGGTGCGGCCTGCCACGACATCTGCCGACGCGGCAAACGACGCCGACGTCATCGTCGTCGGTGCGGGCCCGGCGGGCAGCAGTGCCGCCTACTGGCTTGCCACTGCGGGCCTGGACGTCGCACTGCTCGAGAAGACGTCCTTCCCGCGCGAGAAGGTCTGCGGCGACGGCCTGACACCGCGCGGCACCCGCGCGCTCGTCGAGATGGGCATCGACGTCAGCGAGAGCAACGGCTGGCTGCACAACCGCGGCCTGCGCGTGATCGGCGGCGGGCAGCGGCTGCACCTCGACTGGCCCGAACTCACCAGCTTCCCGCCGTTCGGGCTCGTCCGTCCACGGGCCGACCTCGACGCCATGCTCGCGAACCAGGCCGTCAAGGCCGGCGCGCGGCTCTACGAGCAGACCTCGATCAGCGAACCGGTGCTCGACTCCGCGGGACGGGTCGTCGGCGTCACCGGCCGCAACGCCCAGAAGAGCAGCGTGACCTTCCGCGCGCCGCTCGTCCTGACCTGCGAAGGCGTCTCCGGCAAGCTCGCCCAGCGCCTCGGCGTGCACCGCAACGACAAGCGCCCGCTCGGCGTCGCCGTCCGTCGCTACTACACCAGCCCGAAGACCAACGACGACTACCTCGAGTCGTGGCTCGAACTCTGGGACGGCAAGCCGAACCAGTCGGCGCTGCTGCCCGGCTACGGCTGGATCTTCGGCATGGGCGACGGCACCGTGAACGCCGGCATCGGCGTGCTCAACTCCAGCGCCGGCTTCCAGAAGACCGACTACCGCGCCATGCTGACCCGCTGGCTGGACAACACGCCCGAGGAGTGGGGGCTGCGCGAAGCGAACGCGACCTCCGCCACACGGGGTGCTGCGCTGCCGATGGGCTTCAACCGCACTCCGCACTACATGCGCGGGCTGCTGCTCGTCGGTGACGCCGGCGGCTCGGTCAACCCGTTCAACGGCGAGGGCATCCCGTACGCGATGGAGTCGGGCAAGTTCGCGGCCGAGGCGGCCGTCCAGGCGCTCGCCCGGCCGGCCGGGCCCAGTCGCGAGCGTGCACTCGACGCCTACCCGGAGCGGATGCGCGCCGAGTGGGGCGCCTACTACCGGCTTGGCGCAGCGTTCGTGAAACTGATCGGCTACCCACCGGTGATGCAGGCCTGCGCCCGGCACGGACTGCCGCATCCGGCGCTGATGCGCTTCGTGCTGAAGCTGCTCGCGAACCTCAATGACCCGCGCGACGGAGACCTGTCAGATCGGGTGATCAACGTGCTCACCCGCATAACCCCGGCGCTCCGATAGGACAAGGCCCAGGACTAGCCTGTGGAACGCCTCGGAAGAACCAGCTGAAGAGAGGAGAACAGCACCAAATGCTCGCGCCGTACCTGCCGATTCTGCTGCTGTTCGGGCTGGCTGCGGCCTTCGCGGTTTTCTCCGTGGCGATCGCCCCGTTCACCGGTCCGAAGCGCTACAACAAGGCCAAGCTGGACTTCTACGAGTGCGGCATCGAGCCCACTCCGCAGCCGCTCGGGCCACACCGGTTCCCGATCAAGTACTTCCTGACGGCGATGCTGTTCATCGTCTTCGACATCGAGATCATCTTCCTGTACCCGTACGCCGTGGCGAACAAGGCACTGGGCCTGTTCGGGCTGGTCGAGATCATCCTTTTCATCGTGACCGTGTTCGTCGCGTACGCCTACGTGTGGCGTCGCGGCGGTTTGGATTGGGATTAGAC
>DATFTS010000037.1:0-3788 GCA_035261645.1 Jatrophihabitans sp.
GCGCCAAGTCAGCTACCCAGCAACGCAGACCACATGCCGACGAAGTCGGGCAACGTCTTGGACGTGCAGGAAACGTCGTCCACCTCGACGCCGTCCACGACAAGGCCAAGCACCGCACCCGCGGTCGCCATCCGGTGATCGGCGTAGGCGTGCCAAAGCCCGCCGTGCAGCGGGCGCGGCCGGATCGTAAGCCCGTCCGCGTGTTCGGTCACGTCACCGCCGAGATGGGTCAGCTCGGTCGACAAGGCAGCGAGCCGGTCGGTCTCGTGTCCGCGCAGATGGCCGATGCCCGTGAACTCGGACGGCGACGATGCAAGTGCAGCAACCGCAGCGAGGGTCGGCGTGAGCTCGCCGACGTCGTGCAGGTCGGCCTCGATGCCGGTGATCAAGCCGGTTCCCGTGACCGTCATCCCGTCGTCGTCGCGCTCCACCGAGGCGCCCATGGCGGAAAGCAGCTCGCGTAGTGCGTCGCCCGCCTGCGTCGTGTGCACTGGCCAGCCCGGGATGCGCACCGTGCCGCCGGTGACGAGCGCCGCCGCGACGAACGGCGCCGCGTTGGAGAGATCCGGCTCGAGCACGCGCGTCCCGCCGGCGATCGGTCCGGGCGTCACGCGCCAGGTGCGCGAGTCGACGCGGGCAGCATCGACACCGGCACCGCGCAGCACGTCGAGTGTCATGTCGATGTGCGGTTGGGACGGCACGTCGTTCGGGCCCACGTGGACGATCTCGATGCCCTTGTCGTAGCGGGCGCCGGCGAGCAACAGACCGGACACGAACTGCGAGGACGCCGACGCGTCGATGTGCACGCTGCCGCCGGGTACCGAGCCGTGGCCATGAATGGTGAACGGCAGGCGTCCGCGCCCGGCGTCGTCGACATCGACGCCGGCCTGCCGCAACCCGTCGAGCAGGGTGGCCATCGGCCGCTCGCGCGCGTAGGCGTCGCCGTCGAAGGTCACCGGTCCGTCGGCCAGCCCGGCGAGCGGTGGCACGAAGCGCATCACTGTGCCGGCCAGGCCGGTGTCGACCGTCCCCGCATGCAGCGGTGCCGGCTGCACGAGCCAGTCGGCGCCGTCATCGCTCACGACCGCGCCCAGCGCGCGAAGGGCGTCCGCCATCAGCAGCGTGTCGCGCGCCCGCAGCGGCGCGACCAGCCGGGACGGGCCGTCGGCGAGTGCCGCGAGCAGGAGATGACGGTTGGTGAGCGACTTGGAGCCAGCGAGCCAGACGACGGCGCGCACAGGACGATCAGCCCGCGGCGCGGTCCAGCTCTCCATGCTCTCAGTCTGCCGTAGAGCATAGGGTCGATGGCATGTGTGGCAGGTACGTCTCCGTGCGCGCGAACGAGGATCTCACCGAGGAGTTCGACGCGATCGACGCCACAAACGGCGAGTGGGAGGCGCCGAATTACAACGTGGCGCCGACCGATCCGGTGCGAGTGGTCGTGAACCGGCCACTGCGTGACGAGTCCGGGACGCCCGCGAAGGCGCCGACTCGCCAACTGCGCGTCGTCTCGTGGGGTTTGATCCCCTCGTGGTCGAAGGATCGCAAGACGCAGGGACGGATGTTCAACGCGCGGATGGAGAGTGTGGCCACGACAAGCGCTTTTCGCCGGGCCTATGCGAAGCGGCGCTGCCTGGTGCCGGCCGACGGCTGGTACGAGTGGCAGGCGACCGACACCGGCAAGCAGGCGATGTATATGACGCCGCAGGACGCGCATCCGGTCGCGTTCGCCGGGCTGTACGAGTTCTGGGGCGAACAGGGGCAGACGGTCACAACGTGCACGATCCTGACCGCGCCTGCTGCCGGTGCGCTCGCGGAGATCCATGACCGGATGCCACTCGTGCTGCCCCGCTCGCGGTGGCAGAAGTGGCTGGATCCCGCGGTAGCCGACCCGTCCGACCTGCTGCGGTCATGGGACGAAGCAGCCGGAGAGCACCTTGAGCTGCGGCCCGTCCAGTCGCTCGTGAACAAGGTGGACAACAACGGTCCCGCGCTGATCGAGCGGGCCGAACCGCAGCCCGACGCGCAGCGGCTGTTCTGATGCGGATTCAGATCGGCACGCCGTCCGGCCCAGCGGTGGTCGACATCGATCGGCCGGGCGGCGCTGCACGTGGTCTGCTGGTGCTGACGCACGGAGCCGGCGGCGGAGTGGAAACCGCGGACATCAATGCCGTGCGCGGTGCGGCGCTGAAGGCCGATTTCGCGGTTGCCCGGATCGTCCAGCCGTACCGGGTGGCCGGACGGAGTACGCCACCGGCGCCGAAGAAGCAGGACGAGGGGTGGCTGGCGGCCATAGAGGGTGTGCAGCGACGCCGCTCGCTGGCCGGCTTGCCCCTGTTCGTCGGCGGCCGGTCGAACGGCGCACGGGTGGCGTGCCGGACGGCGTTGACCTGCGGCGCCGCGGGCGTCGTGGCGTTGGCGTTCCCGCTCCATCCGCCGGGCAAGCCGGACCTGTCCCGCCTCGAGGAGTTGGACGACGCCGGCGTGCCCGTACTGGTGGTGCAGGGCGACCGCGATCCGTTCGGGATGCCGCCGCCCGGCGCCGGCCGGGAGATCGTCGTCATCGCGGGTGCCGACCACGGGTTGAAGCGCGAACTCCCGACGATTGCCGCGACCGTCGTCTCCTGGCTGTCCTGCCTGGTTTCGGCGGGCTAGCCGCGGGTATCAGCGGCCGGGCTGAACGACGGGTTGACACCGCCCTTGATCCACAACTGGCGGTTGAGCGTCGTGGCGGTGCAGCCGCTGAGCGTGGTGGTGTTCACCTTGTAGATGCCGGTGGCGGAGTCGAACGCGAGCACCCGGCCATCGGGCCGGAACGTCAGGTTCGAGTACGTGGCGCCGTTCCACGAGGAGTACTGCGACACCGGCAGGGCGATCGAGCACCGGCGGGTGATCGGCTGCGCCGGGCCGGCCGACGTGCCGAACACTAGGCGGACGTGGCGCGGCGTGCCGTCGAAGTAGTTGGCGGCATCGTCCTCGATCAGCGCGATCTTCCGGCCGTTGCGGGAGGCGGTGGCGTGGTAAGCGGTGGCCCACGAGTCGGCAAGCCCACGCGTCCAACCGCTGGCGCTGCCGGCCGTGGACCACACGCCCACCGTCGCCTGGCTGGAGGTGATGGTCGTGCCGAAGTGGCTGATCGTCATGCGCGTGCTCGACAGCCAGCTCGGCGCGAAGTAGTCGACCTTCGTGTGCAGATGGAAGCTGGTCGACGGGGTCCACGTGGCGAAGACACCATTGCAGTCGGTGTAGTCGTAAGCGACCTTCGTCCCGTCCGGCGAGAGCGAGAGGTGGTAGGAGGGGTAGCTGGGGCAGGCGAACGACGACAGCGAACTCGGCGTGTTCTGCCGGCTGAGCTGCGTGCCGTTCTGCTTGAACCGGTGAATGGTGTAGCCGGTCGTGCCGTCGGGCGCCACCCGGTCCTGCCGCTCTACTGCGATCGCGCCGTGGTCATCCATGCTGGGCCAGTACCAGCCGCCGCCCGTCTTGAACATGATGTCGTGCGAGCCGTCCGCGTGCGCCAGGTGGATGTTGCCGCCCTTGCTGTAGAGCAGCGAACCCGCCACGCCGGCGGCCTGGGCCGCAGGGGCAGTGAGAACCGCACTCGCCAGGACGGCAGTTGCGGTGGCAAGCAGGCAGGCTCGGTTGATCATCAGTGCTCCATTCCGATGTGGGACGCTGCGATCCTGTCCGAGCTCGAACGGCGCCGGCCACCGTGCGGCACCAAGTTGGCGCAAGGTTGGGATCAGCCCTCACGCACGGTCAAAGCGTCGATTCACCCAGCCGCCATT
>DATFTS010000038.1:0-6306 GCA_035261645.1 Jatrophihabitans sp.
CCGCGTACAGCTATGCGATTGACTTCCACCAGTTCGACGAGCTCGATGCGATCTTCACCCCGGACGCGACGCTGGACTTCACCGCGACGGGCGGCATCGCCGGCTCGCTTCCGGAAGCGAAGGCGTGGCTCGCATCGGTACTGGGGCACTTCGGTGGCCACCAGCACCTCGTCGGGACATCTCAGGTGATCGTGGACGGGGACAGCGCCGGCGCGCGGACGATCTGCCACAACCCCATGTGGTTCAGCGACCCGGCGCAGCCTCCACTGCTGGTTGGGCTCTGGTATCTCGATTCGTTCGCACGTACCGGCGCCGGTTGGCGGATGACGAGCCGGGTGCAGCGGAAGGGTTACATGCACGGGCTGCCGTCGCGCTCCGGGTGAGCGCAGCTGCTCGCGAAGCCGGCTCGAAACAGCGGACGGAGCGGAACAGACTCACCGCGCCTTCGCCGCACACGACACGCATTGCCGCGCGAACGGCCGCGCAGCCAACCGCTCCTCCCCGATCGGTGCACCGCACGTCTCACAGACGCCGTAGCGTCCGGCTGCGAGTCGTTGCAGCGCCAGCTCCAGTTCGTCCAGGTGCTGACGGGCCTGCTCGCGCAGTGCGGCGAGCTGCTCCCGCTCGAACGCGAGCGTCGCGCCTTCCGGGTCGTGTTCGTCATCGATGTTGCTCCCGGCCGCGGCGCTGACGACACCGTCGACTTCGGCGCTCAGCGCCGCCAAGCGGGCGCGGGTGGCGTCCCGCTCCGCGGTGAGGAGATCCCTTGTGCTCGACTCATCCACCCCTCCGATTATTGACGCTAGAACGCCGCTAGAACCATGTGTCCGAGCGCGACCAGTCGCTGCTCCACGTGATCAGGTTGTCCAGCACGCCCGGAGTGGGCTCGGCCTGCTCTGTCGCGGTGTAAGCGCCGCGGTAGAACAACAGCGGCCGCCCGTTCACCGGATCGCCGAGGGTGGTCACACGTCCCGTGACGATGAAGTGATCCCCGCCGTCGAACACCGACTCGATCGCACAATCGATCCAGCTCAGCGCCCCGACGAGAACCGGGGCGCCGGACGGCGCCGGCCGCCAGTCAACCGCGGCGAACTTGTCCGAGCCGGAACGTCCGAACACCATGCTTGCGTCGCGCTGCTCATGCGACAGGACGTTGACGCAGAAGGCACCCGCGTGCTCGATCAGCGGCCAGGTGTGTGACATCTTGGCCGGGCAGAACAGGACGAGTGGCGGGTCGAGCGAGAGCGCCGCGAACGACTGGCACGCGAATCCGATCGGCTCCCCGTCCGCCCCGATGGCGGCAACCACGGTGACGCCGGTGCAGAAGTGCCCGAGCGCGCGCCGGAACAGCCCTGCATCGACCGGCGCGGTCACGTGTATTGGGCGCCGAGCGTGAAATCGTGGCCCCACAGTGACACCGCCGTCGACTCCCGGGCGATCCAGCTGTCGTCGTCGACCTGTCGGCCCTCGCAGCCGAACTCGACGTCGAATCCGCCGGGTGTCTTCATGTAGAAGCTCAACATCAGGTCGTTGACGTGCCGGCCCAGGGTCGCCGACATCGGCACCTTCCGGCGCAGTGCGCGGTCATGGCACAGCCCGACGTCGTCCGCGTTCTCGACCTCGATCATCAGATGGACGATGCCGGTGGGTGTCGGCATGGGCAGGAACGCGAGGCTGTGATGCCGGGGGTTGCAGCCGAAGAAGCGCAGCCAGGCCGGCTTGCCGTCGGCTGGGCGGCCGACCATCTGCGGTGGCAGTCGCATCGAGTCGCGCAGCCGGAAGCCGAGCACGTCGCGGTAGAACCGCAACGACGCCTCGTCGTCAGTGGTCGACAGCACCACGTGTCCGAGCCCCTGCTCACCTGTGACGAAGCGGTGCCCATACGGTGACACCACCCGCCGGTGCTGCAACGCCACACCGTGGAACGCCTCGAGCCGGCTACCGCACGGATCCTCGAAGCTGATCATCTCGTCGACGCGGCGCTCGGCCAGCTCCTCCGCGCTGCCTTCCTTGTACGGCACCCCCGCGGCGTCCAACCGGGCCCGGATGTCGTCCAGTTCGGCCGCGTTGGCCGTCTCCCAGCCGCTGGCCTGCAGGTGGTCACGATCGCTGGGCACGATCACAAGGCGCGCCGGGAAGTCGTCCATCCGCAGGTAGAGCACGTTCGGATCGGGGCCGTTCCCCTCGACCATGCCCAGCACCTTGAGGCCGTACTCGCGCCACGCAGCGACGTCGGTCGCCTCGATCCGCAGGTACCCCAGTGACCGCAGCGCCATCAGGTTGCCTCCAAGAACTGCGTCACCAGTGTGTTGAACTCGTCGAACTTCTCCAACATCGCCCAATGGCCACAGCCGCCGAAGACGTGCAGCTGGGCTCGCGGGATCAGCTTGAGTGCGACCAGCGCGCCGTCGAGCGGGTTCACCCGGTCCTCGCGTCCCCAGATCAGGAGGACGCGCTGGCGCAGCCGGTACGCGTCGCGCCACAACATCGCGTTCTCCGCCGCGCCGGGCTTCAGGAACGACGCGCCCATGGCGCGCATGGACGCCAGCGTCTCCGGATCGGCGGCGTACTGGAACCGCTCGGCAACTAACTCCTCGGTGATCATCGACTGGTCGAAGACGAGCGTGCGCAGGAACTCCGCCAGCTTCTGCTCGGACGGCCCCGGCGGCGCGCCGAATGCGTAAAGCTTCTTGATGCCCTCGGTGGGGTCGGGCGCGAACACGTTCAGTCCGAGCCCACCCGGTGCCATCAGCACGAGCCGGCCGGCCTTGTCCGGGTGGTCGAGCGCGAGACGGACCGACGTTCCGCCACCGAGTGAGTTTCCGACGCAGTGCGCCCGGGCGACGCCGAGGACGTCCAGCAGCTCGGCGAGCGCGTCGGCGCTCGCGGCGAAGTACTGCTTCGTGAACTCGGTCGGCTTGCTTGACCTGCCGAAACCCACCTGGTCGACGGCCAGGACGTGGAACCGTTCGGCGAGCACGCCCAACGTGCGGCCGAAGTTCGACCACGCCGAGGCGCCCGGGCCGCCGCCGTGCAGCAGCAGCACCGTGTCGGCAGTCGGGTCGCCGGCCTCGTGGTAGTGCAGCCGCAGGCCAGAGGGCAGATCGGCGAACCGGCTCGTGGTCTCGGCATCCAGCACGGCAGTCATCGCGGTTACAGCCAGGCGTCCTGGACCTTGAGGCCGAGCTCGTACTGGCCGTACATCACCCGCACCTTCTCCGGGTCGTTGATCGCGTGCACCCGGCCGGCATGTGCGTCGCGCCAGTAGCGCTGGATCGGCGTGCCGCTTCGCAAGGCACGGCCACCGGCGCTCTCGAACAGCCGGTCGACCGCGCCGATGCCGGCTCCGGTCGCGTTCACCTGGTCGCGGCGCACCCGGACCCGCAGTGACATCGGAATCTTCTCGCCGCGCCGCGCGTGGTCGAGCTCCTCGTCGATGTTGCGCTCGATCTGCACGACGGCGGCGTCGAGCGCGGCCGCGGCCTCCGCGATGCGGATCTGGTTGAACGAGTCGTCGACGGCCTTAGAGCCGGTGGAGGCGCGCACGCGCTCCCTCGTCCACTGGACGTAGGCCTCATACGCGCCTTGCGCCATGCCGAGGATGGGCACGGCGATCGAGCAGGAGAACACCGACGCGAACGGCAGCTTGTAGAGCGGTGAGTCGTTCGCCGCCTGACCGGGGCCGTAGCAGCGGCCGGTGTCCATGAACGACAGCGTGCGGTACTCGGGTACGAACGCGTCCTTCACGATGACGTCGTTCGAGCCGGTGCCACGCAGGCCGATGGTGTCCCAGACGTCCTCGATCTCGTAGTCCGACCGCGGCAACAGGAACGTGCGGAAGTCGACCGGTGTGCCTTCGTCGCCGATGATCAACCCGCCGAGGAAGACCCACTGCGCGTGATCGCAGCCGGAGGAGAAGCTCCATCTGCCGTTGAAGGTGTAGCCGCCTTCGACCGGTGTCGCCCGTCCCATCGGCGCGTACGACGACGAGATGAGCGTCGCCGGGTCGCCGCCCCACACCTCCTGCTGGGCGCGGTCGTCATAGATAGCCAGTTGCCACGGATGCACGCCGAGCACGGACGACACCCACCCGGTCGAGCCGCATGCGCTCGAGACGAGGCGCACCCCACGGTAGAAGTCGACCGGCGACGCCTCGAGGCCCTCGTAGCGGCGCGGCTGCAACAGCCGGAAGAAGCCGCTGTCCTGCAGCGCCTTCACGTTCTCGTCCGGAACGCGGCGCAGATCCTCGGTCTCCTGGGCACGCTCACGCAGCGCCGGCAGCAGATCGCGCACCGCGTCGAGGACATTCTCGGCACTCAAAGCAGTGGCTGTCATGCGGCAAGACTAGAACAAGTTCTCGTCAGTGTCGAGACACGCAAACCCCTATGGACGCTAGCGCACGTGCCCACGATTCTGTAACGTGTTTCAGTACGAGTGACGCCGCTGGAGGGGACATGACGCAGGCCGCCACACAGCCCGGCGAGACCACGGTGCGCACGATCGACACCGGCGTGCTGCCAGACCGCTATGCCCGCGGCTGGCACTGCCTGGGCCTGCTCGACCAGTTCCGCGACGGCGAGCCGCACGCGATCAACGCCTTCGGCACGAAGCTCGTCGTCTTCCAGGGTGGCGAGGACGGTTCGCTTGCCGTTCTCGACGCGTACTGCCGACACATGGGCGGTGACCTGACCCAGGGCAGCGTCAAGGACGGCAACATCGCCTGCCCCTTCCACGACTGGCGCTGGTCGCCGCGGGGCCGTTGCGTTGGCATCCCGTACGCGAAGCGTGTTCCGTTGCGCGCGCGCACGCGCGCGTGGACCACGATGGAGAAGAACGGGATGTTGTTCGTCTGGAACGATCCGGAGGGCAACGCGCCTTGGCCGGAACTCGAGATCCCGACGATCGAGGCAGTCGGCTCCGAGGACTGGAGCGACTGGGTGTGGACCACGCTGCTGATCGAAGGCTCCAACTGCCGCGAGATCATCGACAACGTCTCGGACATGGCGCACTTCTACTACGTCCACTTCGCCTTCCCGACGTACTTCAAGAACATCTTCGAAGGCCACACCGCAACGCAGTTCATGGAGTCGCGCGGGCGCCCGGACATCGGCAAGGGCGGTCAGTACGCGGGTGAGGACAACCTGCTGAGGTCCGAGGCGACCTACTTCGGCCCGTCCTACATGATCAACTGGCTGTGGAACGACTTCCGCGGCACCACGGTCGAGTCGATCCTCGTCAACTGCCACTACCCCATCGACCAGAACTCGTTCATGTTGCAGTACGGCGTCATGGCGAAGAACCTGCCGGGCGTCGGCCGCGAGATGGCGACCACGATCGCCGGCAAGTTCGCGCGCAGCTTCAAGATCGGTTTCGAGCAGGACGTCGCGATCTGGCAGAACAAGTCGCGCATCGACAACCCGCTGCTGTGCGAAGAGGACGGCCCGGTCTACCAGCTGCGCCGCTGGTACGAGCAGTTCTACGTCGACGTCGCTGACATCTCCGAGGACATGACGGCGCGCTTCGAGTTCGAGATCGACACCTCCCACGCGGTGCAGTCGTGGGAGAAGGAGGTCGCGGAGAATCTGCGGCGGCGCGCCGAGGAGCAAGCGGGGGCGTCCTGACATGGCCGCCGGGCTCTCCGAGCGGCAGCGTGAGACGGCCGAGGATCGCCGGCTCTACCTCGAGATCGGCCTGACCGCGGTGGCTTGCCGGCGGTGTGCCGTAGAGGCCCTGGTGAAGAAGAACAGCGCCAAGCACACCAGCGTGCAATGGACGGCGTCGGGCGTCGCTGCGTGTCCAGAGATCGCCGCTGCGCGCGCCGCCGATCCGGGCGCACTCGTGCTCGGCTGCGCGCAACTGGCGGCAAGCATCGAAGCCGCTGTCGCGGCCGGCGCCGTGGTCGTCCCCGATGGCTGACGATGGCCCTCTGCGCGTGCGAGTGCGCGAGATCGTCCGGGAGACCGACGACGCGTGCTCAGTGGTGCTCGACCCGCCCGCAGACGCGGACTTCTCTTACCGGCCTGGGCAGTTCCTGACGTTGCGCCTGCCGGCCGCGGGCGGACACGTCGGTCGGTGCTATTCGCTGTGCAGCAGTCCGCACGTCGACACCGAGTTGCGCATCGCGGTGAAACGGGTTCGCGACGGGCTCGGCTCCAACTGGATCAACGACGCGCTTGCGGTCGGCGACGAGATCGAGTGCCTGCCACCGAGCGGGGTCTTCGTACCCAAGTCCTTCGACGACGACCTGTTGCTTTTCGCGGGTGGCAGCGGCATCACGCCGGTGTTGTCGATCCTGAAATCGGCGCT
>DATFTS010000039.1:0-2388 GCA_035261645.1 Jatrophihabitans sp.
GTGCTCGCGATCATGTCACCGAACTCCAGCGACTACGTCACCTTCTACCTCGCCGCGGCAAAGCTCGGCGCGGTGACGACCGGCATCAACTTCAACTTTCAGGACGCCGAGGTCACCTACCAGATCCAGCACGCCGAGCCGGCGGTGCTGGTGGCCGAGAACTCGCTGAGCTCACGGCTGGACTCCATGCGGGACGCATTTCCTTTCGTCAAGCTTTTCCTGGCCTCACCCGCGCCCGGCACAGAGGCCGACTCCGTACCGTCGGGCTGGACCCGGACTGTAGACCTCTACGACGAGTCGGTGAACAGCGCGGAACTCGAGTCTCCGGTCGTCGAGCGTGACCCACTGTTCATGATCTATACGTCCGGCACCGAGGCGTTCCCGAAGGCCGTCCTCATCCCGCATCGCAACTACGCGATCGCAACTGCTCCGGCCTGGGGGATCGGAGCGCAGTGCGAGCACAACAGCCTGACGGGCGGCATCGTCCGCACGCACGATCGCTGGCTGCACCTGACCCCGCTGCACACCATCGCCGGGCTCGGCAACCTCACCATCGCGCTGACGCTCGGCGCCTCGGTCATCATCCCCAACAGCGTGACCGCGCCGCTCGCGATCTCGATCATCCAGCGCGAGCGTGCCACCGCGATGGTGCAGACGCCGACCTTCTTCCTGGCGGCTGCCCTGTGCCCGGAGTTCGCGGCTGCCGACCTCAGCTCGGTCGAGCGCCTGCTGACCTATGGCGCCACCATGCCGCAGGCCATGATCGACGGTTGGAACGCGAAGTCCGAGCGGCTGATGTGGGCGACGTATTGGGGCCAGTCCGAGCTGACCCAGCTCGGCGCGACCGGTTGGTTCCGCAGCCTGGACGACATTCCGGGCCGCGACTCCTCGTGGATCGGCCGTCCAGTCGGTGCGTTGGAGCTCAACCTCGTCGACGACGACGGCAACGAGGTCCCGATCGGCGAGGCGGGCGAGGCCTGGTGCCGCTCCCCCGCCGTGATGCTGGGCTACTACAAGGACCCCGAGCGGACCGCGGAGACCTTCGCCCACGGCTGGCTGCACACCGGCGACATCATGCGGCGCGACGAAGACGGCCACTACTACTTCCTCGACCGCCGTAAGGACGTCATCAAGACCGGTGGCTACAACGTCTCATCGCAAGAGGTGGAGAAGGTCCTCTACGCCCACGCTGACGTGACGCAAGCCGCCGTCGTCGGACTTCCGCACGAGTACTGGTCGGAGGCGGTGACCGCCTTCGTCGTCCTCAAGGGCGGCAGCGCCCTCACCGAGGACGAGTTGATCACCTTCTGCAAAGAACGCGTGGTCAACTACAAGGTCCCCAAGGCAGTCCGCTTCGTTCCGGCGCTGCCGGTGGACGGTCAAGGCAAGATCCTCAAGCGTGAGCTGAGGCGCACGCACGCGAACTTCTACGGCTGAACCCTCGGAGAGGCCCGATATGGATACCGCAACATTCGAGATGCCCCGCACACGGCGCATCGTCTCCGGCGCCGGATCGCGCCGGCGCATCGCCGAGGAGCTGGAAACGTCGGGCGCGCAGCGCGTCGCCGTGATCAGCAGCCCCTCCGTCGCCGCACAGGCCCAGTACGCCGAGATCACGGCTGCGCTGGGGTCGCGCACGGTGCTCGAGTTCCGCGAGATCAAGCCGCATCCGCCGACCGACATGGTGGTCGAGCTCATTCGCCAGTGCGCCGAGGCGCAGCCGGACGCGTACCTCGCGATCGGCGGCGGATCGGTCGTCGACTGTGCCAAGTTCGCCAGCCTCGGCGTCGCGGAGAACATCACCGACGGCGAGACGCTGATGGATTTCGGTGTCCACTTCGAGTATCCGGACAAGGAGTGGACCCGCCCGCTGACCGGCGAGATGCGCTCGGTTTACTCCCTCCCCACAACGCTGTCCGCCGCGGAATGGGACGGATTCGCAGGCACAGTCGATCCTGCGACCGGGACGAAGTACGTGGCCCGCTACCTCGAGCTGACACCGACCGTGGTGTTCCTCGATCCGGAGGTGGCCGCCACGACTCCGCGCGATCTGTGGGCAACGACCGGTATGCGGGCCGTCGACCACGCCATCGAGACGTCGTACGCGCGTAACGCGATGCCGGTGACGACGACACTGGCACTCGGCGCGCTGTCCGCGCTGCACGACAATCTGGCTCGCTCGGTCACGCACCCGAACGACCTGGAGGCGGCACTCGAGTGCCAGTGGGCCGCGATGATGTCGATCATCGGCGTGCACAACGTGTCCCTCGGCCTGTCGCACGCCATCGGTCACCAGCTCGGCGGTTTCGGCGTCCCGCACGGTGTCACGTCCTGCATAACGCTGCCCCATGTCATGCGCTTCCTGCTCCCGGCCACTCAGCGCGAGCA
>DATFTS010000040.1:0-18163 GCA_035261645.1 Jatrophihabitans sp.
CGATGGCAACGGCTGGGTGTGGTGCTCCTATGGTCATCGGCATTGGGGCCGGTTCGGGGCCGCTGGTCTACTTGTGACCGACGGCGCCAGTGTCCTGCTTCAGCACCGGGCGGCGTGGACACACGAAGGCGACACCTGGGCGGTTCCGGGCGGCGCGCTTGACAGCCACGAGGAAGCCATCACAGCCGCGCTGCGCGAAGCGGCCGAAGAGACATCACTCGACCTCGATGCGGTCACGCCGTTCGGCGAATGGGCGGACGATCATGGCGGCTGGTCGTACATCACCATCGTCGCCCGCAGCGCATCAGAGCTGAAGGTGGTACCGATCAATCCGGAAAGCGCCGCGATCCGCTGGTGGCCGCTGGACGACCTGGCCCGGCTCCCCCTGCATCACGGCTTTGCGGCGAGCTGGCCGACGCTCCGCACGTTGATCGAGACCTGACCCGTCGACGGCCGGCTTGTACCACTCTGGCCCACGCACCCTGCCACTGACCCCGTTATCCGCTCGACGACGGCGTGGGTGACGATGGCCGCGTGCATCTCGACCACGTGTCCTATGCAGCAGGACCGGAAGGTCTGGCGCCCTGCGTACAACGCATCGGCGCCAAGCTGAGCGCAGCATTCAGCGACGGCGGATTGCACCCGTCGTTCGGAACGCGCAACTTCGTGCTCCCGCTCTCAGATGGCTGTTACTTCGAGATCGTCGAGGCGCTCGATCATCCGGCCGCCGACCGCGCACCGTTCGGCCGCGCGGTGAAGTCTCGCTGGAAGGCCGGCGGCGGTTGGCTGGCGTGGGCAGTCGCAGTTGCGGACATCGGCGTCTTTGAGCAGCGACTCGGCCGGCCGGCGGCCGATGGGCATCGCCGCCGCCCGGACGGCTTCGACCTGCGGTGGAAGCAGATCGGCGTCAACGATGTGACTGAGGACCCGCAGCTGCCGTTCTTCATCCAGTGGGAGACCGACGCCCACCACCATCCGGGCACGCCGGGCTCTCCCGTGACGCTGCGACGCGTCGAGATCGCGGGTGACGAGCAGACCGTCGACGCCTACCTAGGTACGTCGGCGCGCCAACCGCTCGACGGCATCGAGGTCGATTGGGTTTCTCCGTTCGAGGGCGAGACCGGGTTGGTCGCCGCGGTGTTCGACACGCCGGGCGGCGAGGTCCGCATCGACTGAGGCCCGTCCGGCACCGGGCCGCCGGCGACCGTCTCTGCCAGCACCGCCTCGGGTACCGCAGCCTCGCACGCCGCGAACTCCGGCTTGGCCGCCACCCGCCGCGCTGCGAGAACCGAGCCGACCAGAATCAACGGGAAGCCCAGCGCGATCCCCAGGGTGAACTTCTCCCCCAGCAGCAGCACGCCGAGCAGCACTGCGACCGCCGGGTTGACGTACGTGATCACCGTTGCGCGCGCCGGGCCGATTGCCGTGATGAGCGCGAAGAACAGCACGAACGCCAGCGCGGTACACACCACCCCGAGGCCGACCACCGACCACGCCACCTGCGCACTGATCGAGCCGGGCCAGTTGAACACCGCGTAGGGCAGATAAGCGATGGCGGTACCGAGAAGCGCCGTGGCCACTACCGGGATGCTCGGCAGATCAGCCAGCCGACGCGCCATGATCACCGGCGCCACCGCGTACCCGATCGCCACCACCGCCATCTCGATCAGCGCGCCGGGACGCGCCTGTCCGACGTCCAGCCCGAGCAGCAACACGACACCGGCGAGCCCGAGCAGCAGCCCCGAGTACCTCATCCATCCGCCGCCCCGGTCGTTGGTGCCTGCGACGCGGGCAACGACGACACCGACGAGTGGCACAGCGGCGACGAGCAGGCCCGACAGCGAGCTGGTCAGCACCCGCTCGGCGTCTGACAGCAGCAACCAGGGCACCGCCAGTTCGATGACCGTAAAGGCCAGCAGCGGGCGCCAGCGCCGGAGCACCGCGCGGAATCCGCCTGTCGCCAGCGCGAAGGGCAGCAACACGAGTCCACCAATGGCGGTGCGGGCGAATACCAGGGTGCCCGGTGAGAAGTCACGCACGGCCACTCGGATCAGCAGGTACGGAACACCCCAGATCACGCACATCGCCGCGAACAACATCCAGCTGCGCCGTGTCATCGGGTGATTCGCTCCGTCCTGTCCTTGTTGCTTGAACTCTAAAGGTGTGAACCGACGACGTAGATTCCCTGAGCAGGCATAGTGGGCCCCGTGCACAACGTCGCGCTCACGTGGCAGCAGGCCGCAGTGCTCACCGCGATCCTCGCCGCGATCGCGGCAGCGCTCACCACCGCCCCGGTGGGCCGGCTGACCCTGCTGGCGCCCTTCGCCCGCGAAGCGACGCTGATCAGCGGGCTATACGCACTCTGGCAGCTCGCCGGGACGTTGTCCGTCCTCGGTACCACCGGAGCGTTCGCCCGCGGGCGCTGGATAGAGCGCACCGAGCGCGCGTGGCACCTGCCGTCAGAAGTGACCATCCAGCACGCGATCGGCGGCAACTCGGCACTCGTCCAGACCGCCAACCTCTACTACGCGACCATGCACTTCGGGTCGCTGTTCGTGTTCCTGATCTGGTTGTTCGTCCGGCACCGTGACCGGTACGCCAAGGTGCGTCGGGTGCTCGCCCTGACGACACTCGTCTGCCTGGCCATCCAGCTCATTCCTGTCGCACCGCCACGGCTGCTGCCCCAATTCGGCTACGTCGACACCGCGAAGCAGTACGGCGAATCGGTCTACGGAGTTTTCGGCGCCGACCAGCTCTCCGCGATGCCATCGGTCCACGTGGCGTGGGCGGTGCTGATCGCGATCGCCTGCGCGCGCATCGGAAGCGGACCGTGGCGCTGGCTCGGCACCGCGCACGCCGCGCTCACCGTGTTCGTCGTCGTCGCGACCGCCAACCATTTCTGGGCCGACGGCATCGTGGCGGTCGGCGTGCTGGCGCTGTGTGCCGCTGTGGAGGCGGCAGCCAGCCGGATGCTCGTGCGGTTGTGGCTGCGGATGCGTGCCACGCCCGAGCCACTGGCGGGAGCCGAAGCCGAGGCCGGAGCCGAGGCCGAGGCCGGAGCCGAGGCCGGAGCCGGAGCCGGAGCCGGAGCCGGAGTTGAGCCGGCGGCCTCGGATCTTGTTGCGCGACACCTGTCATAACCGCAGGGCAGCAACAAGATTGCGACAACAGGCGCCGGCGCGCTCGATCTTGTTGCGCCACAACGGTCCCGACCGCAGACGCGCAACAAGATTCACCGAGGAACGAAACGGGCGGAACTGGGACGAGGAGGCCGCTGATCGCGAAGGACGCCCGGGTGCGCCCTCAGCCCGGCAACGGGCGCGGGTTGCGAGCGGGCATGACCCGGCCGTTCAGCGGCAGGCAGGTGCGTACGAACTCCTCGCCGAAGGACGTCAACCTGATGCTGCGCTGCACCAGCTTGGGAGCCCGGCCAGCGGTCTTCATCGCGGCAATCGTCTTCGGCTGCGCCTCGATGACCTGATACCGGTTCGGGTTGGAGACCGGCTCCTTCGAGATCTCGATCAACCCCAGCCGGGAGAGATTCACGAGGTACTGGTCGATGCGCTCGAGGCTGCGCAGGCCGGCGTGCTCGCCGATCATGCTCAGCCCGGACGCCACCAGTTCCGATCCGATCCCGAGCGGGCGGTACGTGCGGATGTCCAGCGCCGGCTGCGGCCCTTCGAGGTAGACGTAGCGCAGGATGCGCGCCTCGTCCGGGGTGATCTCACTGAGAATCCGTGCGAACGCGGGGTGAGTGTCGTCGACGATGTGGACGTCGTTCGACCGACGGAGCAGTTCGACCCCCCGCCTCTGCAACTCGCGCGTCGAGGCGCCACCCGTCGCGTTCTGGTCTACCACCGGCAGACCCTGCGAGCCGAGCCCGACGGTCGGCATCGAGCCCGGATCGAGACCCAGCGTGCGCAGCGCGAGGTTGCGCAGGTCCGTCGCGGCCTCCTGGACGATGGCCGAGGCCGATTGGCCTTCCAGGCTGCGCTTAACGACGTAGTTGGCCCCCGCGGCCGCTGCGCCGACCGTCCAGCCGGCCAGTTGCAGCGTCGACACCGCCGCTACGCGCACGAGGTTCGGCGCCGCCTTGATCATGGCGGCGCTGGGCCGGAGCACGAGGGCCCCGGGCGAGGGACGCCGTGGCGCGCCCGGCTGGGGACGGCGTGTGATCGCGCGGCCCGGTTCCGGGGACCCGGACACGTCTGCCTCAGACATCGATCAGACTCCGAAGATCGCTAGATGGAGGAACCCGGCGAACAAGCCGAGCGCGCCGCCATGGAAAAACAGTAGCCATTCGTCTTGCTTAATGGCCGACCGGAGCATCTCAACGAAGTCGTCCGGGCCCATTTGGCGCATCTGGCCGGCGATGAACTTGTAGATCTTCACCGACTGTCGCCTACTGAACTCGGCGTCGTTGAACGCGATGGGCGCGAAACCGCTGGCCTCGGTAGCCAGGGACGAGCGGATCTGGTCGTACTCCCGCGAGCCGATCGCCACACGGACGGCCGCCCGGGCGGGTCCGACGGCCTTGTCGACCGCCGGCCGCAGCGAGTCCTCGAGCAGCTGCATGGTGCGGTCGCTGCGCGGGCCGGTCATCAGCTCGTTGCCGATGTTCTGCAGCGTGATGACCTTGTCGGCCACCATCTGCGAGTACATCTCGGTGACCTCGGGCTGCCTCTTGATCAGCAACCCCTGACGCCAGGGCACCCACCGGCTGGGGAACACCGGTTCGAAGATCATCGTGACGCCGATCCAGTTCACCACCCAGCCGATCACCACGCCGCCGAGCGGCAAGATCCACCACGCGGGGTACAGCTGGAGGATGCCGAAGAGCACGAACCCCATCGGCAGGCCGAGGTAGAAGCCGAAGTTCTGCATGAACGTCAGCTCCTTACGGCCCATGATGAGGAACAGCTCGTTCAGCAGCTCCGGGTTCTGCACGAAGTAGTTGATCACCATCAGCTTCGCGTCGATCAACTGGTCGACGTTCTCGCCGATCTCGTCAGTGATGTTCCGGATGATTCCCGGAAGCTGCGAGCGCACCCGGGCGAAGACCGCCGCCTTGATCACCGGCGGCAGGTCGCGCCACAGCTGCGGGTTCTCCTGCTGCATGATCTGCTCGACGACGTCGCGGATCTCGGCCTGGGCGATCAGGGTCAGATGCTCGGCGATCGTGTCCGGCTCGAGCTCGCGATAGAAGTCGGAGATGCTGCCCAGCTTGGCCAGCCCTTTGTCCACGCTGATACTGGCCATCTTGTCCGCCCGGGACGGGACGATGCCCTGCCACCCGATCCGGCCGTCGTACCGCATCAGGGGCAGGATGCGCACGCGGCGCGGCAGGTACGGAAACAGCAGCTTCAAGCCCGGGATCTTGATGCCGTGGAAGTTGACCGGCTTGAACAGCATCAGCACGCCCGTCCAGTTGGTGACGTAGCCGATGACGCCGGTGAACAGCGGAATGGTGATGAGATCGATCAGCGTCTTGTGATCCATCGCATCCCCTGCCTGTGCCGGTGCGGGCGAGATTACAGAAACCCCCATTGGTTGTCCCCGCGGCGTGAGCCGGAAGCTACCGGCAGGTAGCGTGACGGCACCAAACCGTCGTCGCCCGCGGGAGTGCGCATGGAACTCGCCCTCAGCAAGGAAGATCGCGCCTTCGCCGAGCAGATGCGCGAGTTCTTCACCACCGAGATCCCGGCAGGGATCCGCGAGCGACTGGGCCGCGGCGAGCACGCAACGAAGGAAGAGTTCGTCACCTCCCAGCGGATCATGAATGCGCACGGGTTGGCCGTGCCCCACTGGCCGCGGGAATGGGGCGGGCAGGACTGGACGCCGCTGCAGCGCCACCTCTGGGCGCAGGAGATGACGCTCGCGCACGTGCCGCCGCCACTGGTCTTCAACACCGCGATGGTCGGTCCGGTGATCGCGACGTTCGGCAGCCAGCAGCTCAAGGAGCGCTTCCTGCCCAAGACCGCGAACCTGGACATCTGGTGGTCGCAGGGTTTCTCCGAGCCGAACGCCGGCTCTGATCTGGCCTCGCTCAAGACTTCCGCAGTCCGGGATGGCGAGCACTACGTCGTCAACGGGCAGAAGACCTGGACGACGCTGGCGCAGTACGGCGACTGGATCTTCTGCCTGGTGCGCACCGACCCGCAGGCCCAGCAGCAGCGCGGCATCTCGTTCCTGCTGATCGACATGACCTCCCCAGGGGTCACGGTGCGCCCGATCCACCTCATCGACGGCGGCTACGAGGTCAACGAGGTGTTCTTCGACAACGTCCGGGTGCCGGTCGACCAACTCGTCGGCGAGGAGAACAAGGGCTGGACCTACGCGAAGTTCCTGCTCGGTAACGAACGAACCAGCAACGCCGGCGTCGGCGTGATCAAGAACCGGATCGCACGCATCAAGCGGCTCGCCGGACCCTTGCTCGACGACCCGCTGCTCCGCGCCCGGCTGACCCGACTCGAGGTGGAGACCATAGCGCTGGAGATGAGCGTGCTGCGGGTGCTCGCCCGCGAGGCGTCGCTGCCGGCCGGGATGCCCGACCCGGTGTCGTCGGTCCTGAAGCTCAAAGGCTCGGAACTCCAGCAGGACGCGAGCGAACTTCTGGTCGATGTCCTCGGCCCGGCCGGCCTGGCCTACCGCGAATCGGCAGAGGTGCCGGACGGCTTCGCCGCGCTGCCAGAGGGCGCCGTCGATGCGTTGCCCACGTACTTCAACTGGCGCAAGGCGTCGATCTACGCGGGCTCCAACGAGGTGCAACGGCAGATCATCGCCAAGGCGATCCTGAAGTTCTAGAGAGGGACGAGCGTGGATCTCGAACTCAGCGACGAGCAGAAACTGCTGGCCGACACCGTCAACGGCCTGCTCGAGAAGCGCTACGACCCGAACGCCCGACTCGCACTGGTGCAGTCGCCGGACGGGTGGAGTCGCGATCTGTGGCGCCAGTACGCCGAACTCGGCCTGCTGGGGCTGACCTTCGACGAGCAGTACGGCGGCGCGGGCATGGGCGTCGACGAGCTTGCCGTCGTGATGGAGTGCTTCGGCCGGGCACTCGTGCTGGAGCCCTATCTCGCCACCGTCGTGCTCGGTGGTGCCTTGGTCGCCGCAGCCGGATCGCCCGAGCAGAAGTCCGCCGTCTTGCCCGGCGTCGCCGCGGGCGAGACGCTACTGGCCTTCGGCTACATCGAGCCAGGATCGCGATGGTCGCTGCAAGACATCGCCTGCAGTGCCACGCCGGCCGGGGACGGGTGGACGGTGTCCGGCGAGAAGATCGCCGTGGTCGGCGGCAACTGCGCCGATCAGGTGATCGTCACTGCGCGGACGCCGGACGGCCAACTCGGGCTGTTCCTCGTCGAAGCCACTGCCGAGGGTGTCCGCCGGGACGCGTACGCCATGCAGGACGGGCAGCGCGGCGCGGACATCCTGTTCAGCGGCGCACCGGCGGTCGAACTCGGCGGCGCCGATAACGCGCTGGAAACCGTGCGGTCAGTGCTCGATGTGGCGATCGCCGCGCTGTGCGCGGAAGCCGTCGGCGCGATGGACCGCATGCTCTGGCTCACCGTCGACTACCTCAAGACGCGCGTGCAGTTCGGGCAGCCGATCGCGGTGTTCCAGGCACTGCAGCACCGCGCAGCGGACATGTACGTCTCGCTCGAGCAGGCACGGTCAATGGCGTTGCTCGCCCGCCTGGCGCTGCGCGCCGACGACGCGGCCGAGCGGCGCACACTGGTGCGTGCCGCGAAGCTGCAGATCGACATGTCCGCCCGGCACGTCGGCCAGGAGGCCGTCCAGCTGCACGGCGGCATCGGCATGACGATGGAGTATCCGGTCGGTCATTACCTCAAGCGCGCGACGGTGATCGGCAAGACGGTCGCCGACGCCGACCGGCTGACCGAGCTCGTCGGAGCCGCGGGCGGTCTCGTACCTCCCGGCTGATCACCGCTCACCCGCGTATCAGTTCGCGAGTTCCTCTGGCATCCGCGCCAGTTTCTGGAAGGCTCGACACCGAGCCCGCGCGGGAGGTGCCTCATGGGTGAGGACGTCGAAAGCCTTGTCTTCACGCGCCGCGACCGGCAGCAGTTCCGGGAGAAGCTGCGCACCTGCCTGGACGTGTTCGCGCGCATGCTTGGCGAGGCGAAGTTCGACTTCGAACGGCCGCTGACCGGGCTGGAGATCGAGTTCAACCTCATTGACGAGGCCCGCGACCCGGCGATGCTGAACGCGCCCGTCCTCGGCGCCATAGCCGACAACGACTTCCAAACCGAGCTCGGCCAGTTCAACATCGAGATCAACGTGCGACCGCGCAGCCTCGCCGGCACAGCCGCGAACGACCTCGAGTCCGAACTGCGCGCGAGTCTGAACGCGGCCGACGAGAAGGCCCGCTCCGCGGGCGCGCACATCGTGATGATCGGCATGCTGCCGACCCTGACTCCGAATCACCTGACAGCCGAGGCGCTCAGCGCCAACCCACGGTACCGGTTGATCAACGAGCAGATCTTCGCCGCGCGCGGTGAAGACCTGCACATCACGATCGACGGGCCGGAGCGACTCTCGACCTACGCCGACACCATCGCCCCTGAGGCAGCCTGCACGAGCGTCCAGTTCCACCTACAAGTGAGCCCGCAGGACTACGCCCCCGCCTGGAACGCCGCTCAGTGCATCGCGGGCGTGCAAGTGGCACTCGGCGCCAACTCACCGTTCTTCTTCGGCAAGGAACTGTGGCGCGAGACGCGGGTGGCGTTGTTCGAGCAAGCCACCGACACTCGCCCGCAAGAACTGAAGGAGCAGGGTGTCCGGCCGCGGGTGTGGTTCGGCGAGCGTTGGATCACCTCGGTCTTCGACCAGTTCGAGGAGAACGTGCGCTACTTCCCGGCTCTGCTGCCAGTGTGCGACGACGAAGACCCGGCCGCTGTGCTGGCCCGCGGTGACACGCCTCGGCTGAGCGAGTTACGCATGCACAACGGCACGGTCTACCGCTGGAACCGCCCGGTGTACGACGTCTATCGCAGCAAGCCGCACCTGCGCGTCGAGAACAGGGTGCTGCCGGCCGGACCCACCGTCGTCGACATACTGGCGAACGGCGCCTTCTACTACGGGCTGCTGCGCGCGCTGATGCAGCAGGACCGCCCGCTCTGGTCGCAGATGTCCTTCGCCGCCGCCTTCGACAACTTCGAGACCGGAGCGCGCAATGGCATCGACGCGCATGTCTTCTGGCCCGGCTTGGGCGACGTGCCGGTGACCGAACTCGTGCTGCGCAAGCTGCTGCCGCTGGCGCACGAAGGGCTGGCCGCGTGGGGCGTCGACCGTACGGTCAGCGACCGGCTCCTCGGCATAGTCGAGCAGCGCTGCATCAGTCACCAGAACGGCGCGGAGTGGCAGGCGCGAATGTTCCATCGCCTGGACGAGCAGCATCAACCCCTGGATCGACGCGACTCGCTACGCGAGATGCTTCGGCGCTACGTCGAGCACATGCACAGCAACGAGCCGGTGCACAGCTGGCCCGTCTGACATTTCGAGAGCGGCGCTCTCGTTTTTGCGAGCACTGCTCTTGTAATCTAGTTGTGGCGCGTGCATGCTAAAGGAGACAACAGAGAGCACCGCTCTCGCAAATACCAGGGAGCAATCATGGAGAACACCCGCTACCTTGAGCCTGACTGGTTCACACGCAACGTCTTCAACCGCGCAGTTCGTCGGCTGGCCCGAATGGGGATCAGCATCGCCGGCTCGCGCGAACTACGTGTGCGCGGGCGCAGCAGCGGCGAATGGCGCAGCACGCCGGTCAATCCCCTGACGATCGAAGGCCGGCGCTATCTCGTCGCGCCGCGCGGCACCACCCAGTGGGTACGCAACCTCCGCGCCGCCGGCAGCGGCGAGTTGCATCGGGGCCTGCGCACCGAGAAGTTTCGTGCCACCGAGGTGGCCGACGAGATGAAGATCCCGGTGCTGCGCGAGTACATCCGAAAGTGGCGCTGGGAACTCGGGCAGTTCTTCGAGGGCGTCGGCGCCGACGCGAGCGACGCCGATCTGGCCCGGATCGCGCCGGGATTCCCGGTCTTCCGCATCGACCCCGCCTGATCGGCGACGCGCCGCGATGCATCCGCGGTGATCCGCCTGCCACCGCATAGGCTCGCACATGTGTTCGATGTCAACTGGGCCGATGCACTCGACGACGCGCAGCTCTCGGCCGCGATGCACGCCGACGGCGCGTTGATCATCGTCGCCGGCGCCGGCACCGGCAAGACCCGGACCCTCACCAGCCGGGTGGCCTCGTTGCTCGAGCGGGGCGTGTCGCCGGAACGGATCCTGCTCCTCACCTTCACCCGCCGCGCCGCCGAGGAGATGCTCAACCGAGCCGCGGCGCTATGTGGTGCTCGCGACGCCGCGCGCCGCATCTGGGGCGGCACCTTCCACGCCGTCGCCCACCGGTTGATCACCGAGCACGCGGACGTGCTCGGACTGTCCGACCTCACCGTTCTCGACCCGGGGGATGTCGTCGATCTGATCGACATGCTCCGCGACGAGCACGGGCTGACGGCGACGCCGGGCGCGCCCCGGGTTCCCCGTGCCGCAACGATCGCCGACGTCTACACCCGCGCGGTGAACACCGGTCGCCCGGCGCGGGAGGTGATCGCCACCGACTACCCGTGGTGTGAGCCGCACACCGCTGCGGTGCTCGATGTGCTGAAGGGCTACGTTGCGCGCAAACGCGAGCGCGGCCTGCTCGACTTCGACGACTTGCTGCTGTACTGGCGCACGCTGCTCGGCCAGCCCGCGATCGCCGATCGGCTGCAACGCCGCTGGGAGCACGTCCTGGTCGATGAGTACCAGGACGTCAACCGGGTACAGGTCGACATCGTGACCGCGCTTCGCCCGGACGGGCGCGGGCTGACGGTCGTCGGTGACGACGCACAAGCCGTCTACGGGTTCCGCGGCGCTTCGAGCGATCATCTGCTCGCGCTGCACGACGCGCTCCCGGACGCGACGCTCGTCAAACTGGAACGGAACTTCCGCGCCCGGCAGCCGCTGCTCGATCTGGCCAACGCCGTGCGGCCCGGCAACGGCCGGCACCACGTTGCGCTGCACGCCGACCGCGCCGGCAGCGGGCGTCGCCCCCGCGTAGTGCGCTGTCACGACGCGGCGGAGGAAGCGCGACTGATCTGCGACGCCGTTCTGGCCGGGGTCGATCATGGGACGGCGCTGCGTGAGCAGGCCGTGCTGATGCGCGCGTCGCATCACAGTGACCTACTCGAGGTCGAGCTCGCGGCCCGCCGCATTCCCTACGTCAAGTACGGCGGCCTCAAGTTCCTTGAAGCGGCGCACGTGAAGGACTTCCTCGCCGCGCTGCGATTGGTGGCCAACCCGCGCGACGAGATCTCGTGGTTTCGGCTGCTGCGGCTGCATGAGGCGATCGGCCCCGCCCGGGCCCGCGGCCTGCTCCCCCACCTCGCGCACGAGCCGGCCGACGTGAACGACGTCGTCGCGTCGGCCCCGCCGGCTGCCCGGACGGCATTGGCCGCGACGCTGCAGGGACTCGCCGCCGCGCGCGATTCGGCGCAGCCCGTAGCCGTGGTCGAGCACTGCCTGGCGGTGTTGCGACCTCTCGTCGAGCGCCGTTATCCGGACAGCGGCGTCCGGCTCGTCGACATCGAGCGGCTCGCTGGCGCGGCGACGGCCAGCACTGACCTCGCGACGTTCGTCGCCGAACTAACGCTCGATCCAGCTGCGAGCACCAGCGATTACGCCAAGCCTCCGCACCTCGACGAGGACTTTCTGACGCTGAGCACCGTCCACTCGGCGAAGGGGCTGGAGTGGTCGCGGGTGCATGTCATGCACGCCGTCGACGGCGCGTTCCCGTCCGACATGGCGCTGTCAAGCGACGACGGGTTGGCTGAGGAGCAGCGCCTGTTCTATGTCGCCGTGACGCGGGCCCGCGACGAGCTGCATGTCTACACGCCTTTGCGCATGCCCCATCACCGCCGCGGCCGCGACGATCGGCACAGCTACGCTCCTGCTTCGCGGTTCCTCACCGACGAGGTGTTGGCCACGACCGAACTCTTCGACGCACCGCGCGCCACTGCCCTGCTCGCACCACTCATCGACGGTCCGACCGTTGGCGCGCCGGAACTGGACGTGCTGTTCGACTGATTGCTCAGTGCGGCACGTCGAGCACGAGCCGAGTCGGGTTCGTCAATGTGGACACCCGCTTGCAGGATTGGTGCGCTAGACCGAGACCCCAGCTGACATACCCCTCGAAGTCACCGAGCCGGCGCGCCTCCCGCAGCTGCGGAAAGCCGGTGCGGAAGTCCGCCGCGCCGTGATAGGTCCCGACTCCGGTCGCCGTGTGCAGCACCACGAGGATCCCCGCGCGGCCGAGCAGCTGTACCCGCCGCCCGCTCGGGTCGAGGGTGAAGACCGCGCTGGATTTCGGCGTCACCTGGTAATGCGGCAGCCGGGCCGTGGAGAACTCGACCACGAACCGGTCATAGGTCGGGTGCCGGGCCGTCCGCACATCAGTGATGTGCGAGTGGACGGTGGTCGAACCGCCACTCACGCTGCCGCAGGCGTACGTCGGCAGCGCGGCAGCAGACTGCGCCCAGCCGCCGACCCCGACGGCGAGGACCACGATCGAAAACAGATGAGCGAGCCGGTGTCGCATGCGTCCCCCGTTGCCGTGCCGATGAGGCTGAGGATCCGCTGATAGCGACGCGAAGACAAGACCCACGAACTAACGGGTCAGCCAGATCCGCCATAGGGCGCTGGGGTCAGTGAGCGGATCCCCGTGCACCAGGCTGAAGTGCGCCGGCCCGCCGACTCGCAGCCGCCCGGCCTCGGGGTCGCCGAACAGCTCGCCGCCGCGCCATGTCGCTGCCGCGAGTGCGACGTGCGGTTCGACGCCGGCGGTCACGAGGGCCTGCACCTCCCAGGCCAGCTGGTTGGCTCGCAGCGAACCGCCACCGAAATCCGAACCGGCCGCGATGGTCACTCCGGCGCGGTGTGCCAGCCTGATGCTGTCCTCGGCCCGTTCTCGGCGCTGCGCGATGCGCGCCACGCCCTCGTCCGAGGTGAACCGTTCGTTGTCCGACGTGGTGCGAAAGCTCTGCCACGAATGCAGCACGGCGAGCGTAGAAACCACGGTCACGCCCTTGGCGGCGAGCGTGTCCGCGATGTCCGAGTCGAGCTGGAACCCGTGCTCGAGGCTGTCGACGCCGGCCTGGGCACCCACTCGAGCTCCTGGCAGGACGCCGGAGTGGGCCGCAACCGTCGCACCACGCTCGTGCGCCAGCGCCACTGCCGCGCGGACCTCGTCGACGCTGAACGGCGCGGTGTCGGCGTCCGGCCCGTCGAGGTAGAGCTTCACCAGGTCCGCGCCGTCGTCGAGTTGCTCGGCGACAGCAGCGGGCAAGTCAGCGCCGTGCTCAAGCTCGATGCCGAGGCCGTGCGGGAGCGCGCCGCTGCGCGTGATCCACGTTCCGGCCGCGCGGATGTAGGGGCGCTCCGGCAAGCCCGCCCAGCGCTCGCGCAGCACCAGGCTCAGTGCGCGCGCCCGCCCATCGGCGCCGGCGCGCCGTGGGGCGCCGACGTCGCGCGCCCACCTGATGCCCGCGCGCACCATCAGCTCGCCGTTGTCCTCCCCCGCCGCCAGCAGGTCATCGGCCGGATCGAGGCCGCGCTCGATCCAGCGCGCGCCGCCCGGCAGCGACAGGTGGGCGTGGGAGTCGACCATCGCAGGGACGATCGTCGCGCCGCTCCCGTCGACGACCACGGCGTCGACCTCACCCGGATCCGGGCCGTCGCCGTCGAACCACAAACCGGCGATCGTCCGTCCGTCGACCAACAGACTGGTGCCGCGCCGGACCGTCTCTCTGGTGCCGTCGGCAAACGCGGCACCGACGACCAGAACGCGCGGAGCATCGAGTCTCGACATGTTCTGCATCATGCCTGCTCGGACGCCGGGAGCCCGTCCGTCGACGCGCCGCGCATGCGTGAACCCCGGCGTGCTGTGTGTCGTGTAAGTGCCTGACGGCGTTCGCGACCGTCGCGGCGCCTGAGTGCCCGCGAAAGGGGCTGGTCATGCACGCTTGGACGAAACGACGGGGACTTGCAGTTCTAGCGGCGGCGATCGCAGGGACGGGATTGGTGACCGCTGCCCCTGCAAGCGGACGCGACGGCGGGGGTAACGAGCACGGCGAGCACGCCACGAGGTTCAACCAGATCAACGTGGTGTCGGACCTCCCAGGCAAGGCGAAGCTCCAGGACGACAGCCTCAAGAACGCGTGGGGCATGTCGCACGGGCCGAACACGCCGCTGTGGGTCTCAGACAACGGCACCGACGTCGCGACGCTCTACACCGCGGGCGCGGGCGGAGCGGGCGCCGCAAAGGTCGCCCAGTTCGACATTCCGGGAGGGGCACCGACCGGCCAGGTCTTCAACGACACGTCCGGCTTCATCGTGCCCGGCACGACCAAGCCGGCGCTGTTCATCTTCGCCGGCGAGAACGGCGACCTGTCCGCGTGGAACCAGGCCGTTTCGCCGAACTCGTCGGCTGTCAACGTCGGCCATGTTGCGGACGGTGTATTCAAGGGTTTGGCACTCGTGCACAGCCCGTTCGGTCCGCTGCTGCTGGTGACGGACTTCCACAACAACCAGATCGACATCTTCGACTCGCACTTCCAGCAGCTGCCCGGTGGCAATGGCGTGTTCTCCGACCCGCGGCTGCCGGCTGATTTCGCGCCGTTCAACGTGGCCGAGGTGGGCAACCACGTCGTGATCACGTACGCGAAGCAGATGCTGCCCGACCGTCGTGACGACCAGGCCGGACCAGGCAACGGGTTCGTGGACGTTTACACGAACTACGGCGCATTCGTGCGGCGCTTCGAGCAGCACAAAGTGCTGAACTCGCCGTGGGGCCTGCTGGTCGCGCCGTCCAGCTTCGGATCCTTCGCCGGAGACCTGCTCGTCGGAAACTTCGGCGACGGCCGCATCCACGCCTTCGATCTGCGGGACGGCGACTTCGAGGGCACCCTGCGCAACACGAACGGCCAGCGCATAACGATTGACGGGTTGTGGGCGCTGATCGAGGGTGACGGCGTCGCCGGCGGCGCGGGCTCGGTGTGGTTCAGCGCGGGGCCGAACAACGAAGCCGACGGATTGGTGGGTCTGCTGGCGCCTGCCCGCTGAGGCTCAGGCGGTGGCCGGTGCCGGGCAAACCGGTGCCGGCCGCCGCACCAGCTCACTGCCCAGCACCACCAGCGCGGTGCTGAGCAGGACGACGGCCGACAGCATCACCGTGGTGTCGTGCAAAGCAATTGCGTAACCGAGCCACGACGCCTGCGACCCGACCCGCAACCACCAGGTCAGCAAGGACACCGCGCTCTCACCGGCCGCGCGATGACGTAACGAGCGAACTGCCTGCGGCAATGCCGACACCAGGCCGATCGACAGGGCAACGACGCCGATGACGGCCGGCGCCACGATGGGCACAAGCGCGGCGATAGCCAGGGCGGCTGCAAGGACTCGTACGGCGCGCACACCGGCGCTGACGGCTGAAGGCACTACCAGGACGATCACGACGGCGCCGGTGACGAGCAGCACGTTGCCAGGGATCTGCGGCAGCTCGCCCGTCCGCAGGCCGTAGAGCAGCCATGACGTGCATGAGAGCGCGGTGAGTGCCCAGGAGAGGGCCGACACGCCGGGCATGGTGCGGTCGCGCAGTGTGCGCATGATCTGTGGAATTACCATGCCCACCCCGAGCGTCGCGCCGAGATAGCCTGACGCCTCGGCCAGCGCATGAAGTGCCATGATGGACGGGTAACCTTCTGTATCGATATAGAAGCCGTTTGCCTGTAACGATACAGAGCCGGGCAAGACGACGGACGGCGGGAGGCGGCATTGGCCACTGAGCGACCAACGCTCGACACCGTGGCTGCCGCCGCCGGCGTGTCCCGGATGACGGTCTCCAACGCCTATAACCGTCCGGATCAGCTCGCGCCCAAGACCAGGCAGCGGGTGCTGGAAGCGGCCGCGCGGCTCGGCTATCCCGGTCCGGATCCCACGGCCGCTTCACTGCGACTGGGGCGTACGGGCACCGTCGGTGTGGTGCTCACCGAGCGGCTGCCGTACGCCTTCGCGGACCCCGGCCTGGTGACGATCCTGCACGGCATCGCTTCCGAGTTGAGCGACACCGGCAATGCGCTGCTGCTCGTGCCTGCGCAACTGGCCGACGGCCAATCGCTGCTCCGCCATGCGATGGTCGACGCGTTGATCCTCTGCTCGCTTGCCGCCGGCGACCCCGCGGTAGCCGCGGCCAGGGATCGGCAGGTGCCGCTCGTCACCGTCGGGAATCCGAAGCTGCCCAAGGTGCCGCGCATCGGGCCGGACAACCGGCGTGCGGCCCAAGGCGTTGCGCGTCACCTACTCGATCTCGGGCATCGCCGCTTCGCCGTCGTGACGACCGTGACCGACGACCGGCGTGGCCCATCTCGCCCGCTGTTCCACGAGCGGGTAGACGGGTTTCGCAGTGTGCTGCTCGACGCGGGAGTTCCTGCCTCGGACGTGACGGTGATCTGCGCGTCGGACAACAGCCGGAGCGCCGGACACGAGGCCGCCACCCGCCTGCTCGACGCGCCGCGCAGCCGGCGACCGACGGCGCTGTTCGCCGTAACCGACATCCTGGCGCTGGGCGTGCTCGACGGCGCGAAAGAAGGCGGGCTAGAGGTGCCCCGTGAGCTGTCCGTGGCCGGCTTCGACGACATCGCCGCGGCGCAAACAAGCCAGCCGCCGCTGACCACAGTGGCGCACGATCTGTTCGGTCAGGGCCGCAGCGCCGCCCGGCTGGCCCTGCGACTGATTGCCGGCGAGCAGGTACGCCCACCCCGCACCGACACGTCGCTGGTGGTGCGCGAGAGCACCGGCCGGCCGGGGCGGTCAGTGGCGCGCTAGGCAGCGCGCGCGGCGAACCTGCGTCCGGATAACTGGGGCGCCAGTGCCCTGGGCACGCCGACCAGTCGGAACCGCTCAGGCTCGGCGGCGCGCGTGCAGAGCGCATCAACGGCGTCCGGCGACAGTGCAGTCACGCCGGAGGCGTCGAAGACGACAGGCGCGTGCAGGGCCGCCACCCGCAACAGAACTCCGCGCAGTACTGCGGCACGTGCGCCGGCGAAGTCGCCGGTCGCGACGACGTCAGTCGGCCGAGGCAAGTCGACGTGCGCCGCTATGGTGAACTGAGCCGAGGCCCAGCGAAGGTTGCTGCTCATCCCACCCCCTGGGGTTAAGGGCGGAGCCGTCCGCTGCGGACTCCTACCCGCCCGTAAGCAATCTTGAAACCGGCTGAGATCAAGTCAGCGGCTGTAGTTGTTCGGTTGGTTGTTGAGGGAATGTGCTTCTCGTTGGACAAGGTTCACGGGGAGCGCCACCTGCGACAGCGTCCGGCGAACGTGCCGTTCAGCGTCGTCCCGATGAAGTTGATGACGGACGGCCAGCAGCGCGCTGACTCATGTGGCGTCGAGGCACCGGATCGTCAGTACGATCGCGCACGGCGTCCGTGCTCGGTTCCCGAAGTGCTGCTGTCCCGCGCTGACGCAATGTCAGGCTGGACGCGCTGTTGAGTTCGTCGGCGATTCGCTCCACGCAGCAGCCGCGGGAACGCCGCACCTGCACGGCGAACTCTTGCCGGATGCTGACCATGGAATGCGCTCCGCTGACGAGGCGGCCGTGGTTCGATCCTGTGAGGGATCCTATTTGCGCGACGACAGCCGATAAACTCGCTGAAGGAATTTGGACCTCTCAGGTCAACCGGCGCTATACGACGCTGCATGAGCTGACCAGGTCGCAGCTGTCCAGGAGCCGGGCTGATCGTTCGGGGCCTTGGCGGCCAGAAGTGCTATCGGCGGGTTGGCCGCGGCGTTGGCGGTTGCACCGACGCGGCGTCGAGGTAACTGTCCTGGCAGGCGTAGAGGCACGCAGCGCTGAGCAAGCGCCGGACTCCGCTCACCCACTGGCCGGCGCTCAGTGCGAGGAAGACCGCCGGGACATCAGCTTGAACGACAACGTGAGCAGCCGCCGCACGTATCCGAGCAGTGGGAGACCGACCGGCAGCAGGATGACTGTCGCGCAGAGGATGACGGCAACGAGCCCAAGGACAAGGGCCAAGATCCAC
>DATFTS010000041.1:0-6520 GCA_035261645.1 Jatrophihabitans sp.
TATACACAGGCGTCGCGGAGGGGTGACCTACCTAGTTCCGTGCCTCCGCGAACGGCAGGAAGAGCTGGCGATGGGTCGAGCCGACGGCGGTGCAGCTGGTCGCGTCGGTGCACGAGACACCGGTGAGTTGTAGTTGGTCCCCGTACGGGTCGGCTGCACTGGGAGTAACCGTCCAGTGCGTTCCGTCCCAGTTCTCGACGAGGCCGCCGCGGGTCGAGTCATCCGCGCCCACCAGCGTGCAGCTTGTCGCGGAGGTGCAGGAGACGTCGGAGAGCTCGATGAAGTCAGTGCCGGGCCGCGTCACGTCCATCAGCGTCCAGTTGTGACCGTCCCACTGCTCGACGCGGTAGTGCCCGCCGCGGGGGCTGACGATCACCATGCAGGATGTGGCTGATGAGCAGGAGACGTGGTGCAGCTGCACGTCGACGTTCGACTGCGACGGCGCGGCGGGGACGATCTTCCACGACAGGCCGTCCCATGACTCGATCAACGGCCGGGCGGTGTGGGTTGCGCTGCTGAAGAACCATCCACTGGCGATGCAGGTCGTGACCGCGGGGCAGGAGACGGACTCCAGCAGCGCGTTCGACGAGTTCGGCAGGGTGGGTGTCGGCAGGGTCGTCCAGGTGGCTCCGTTCCAGGACTCGGCGAGCGGTTGGCCTCCGCCACTGAGCTTCGTGGCGCCGACCGCGATGCACGATGTGGACGACGTGCAGGAGACGGAATACAGCGGGTCCTCGCGCGCGCCGTCCGGAGCGGGAATCGTGACCGCCGCCCAGGACAGCCCGTCCCACCGTTGCGAGCTGAAGAAGCCGACGGCCATGCAGAACGTGTCAGACGTGCACGAGACGTCCTCAAGCGGCGTCGTGCCGCTGTCACTAGCGCGCACCCACTTGCCGCCCGTGCGGGTGTCGATCGCGGGCGCGTCCGCGAGCGAAACGTTGGTGGTCGCAGCGCAGAAGCCGGAAGCAACGCAGGACACCGACGTGAGCATTCCGTCCGCCGTGCCGGCGGGTACCGCCGCATGGCCGTCGATAAGGCCTCGGGCCGCGAAGGGGCTGCTTCCTTGGACTGCGCCGTTGCTGACGTGTGGGTCCGGAGCGGGGGAGAAGCCGACGACAGTGCACGCGACCGGGCGGCAGGACACGCTCTGCAGGCCCGCGTTGATCGGTTTCGTGGAGAGGTGGAATCCGCCCCGCGCGCCGCGGGTTGCGACCGAGACGTTCTGGCCGCTGTCCGGCGTTCGGTTGTAGATCGCCGTCGCGGTGCAAACCCGGATCGCGCTGCACGAGACGTGCCGCAACGACGCGTCGAACACGCCCTTCGGGAAGACCGGGCTCGAGACGTTCCACGCCGGTGTTCCGCTGCGGTCGAGCACAAGCATCCGACTGCTGCCGCTCTTGTTGGTGGTATCTCCGACAGCCGTACAGAATCGCGGCCTTGGGCACGCGACGCTGGACAGTGCGGATCCACTCGGCACCTTCAGTGGACGGATCGACCAGGCGGTGCCGTCCCAGTGCTCGATGCGCGGGGCGCTGTTGAATCCGGAGGTGCGGACGGATCCGACCGCGAAGCAACTTCGCGACGTCGGGCACGAGACGGATTGAAGGTCGGTCTTGCGCAGCGTGGGCGCCGTCGACCGCGTCCAGGCCGAACCGTTCCACCGCCACGCGGCAGCCTGGCTGCTGCCGTTGATCGTGATCGTGCCGAGTGCCATGCAGAAATTCACTGCGGCACAGCTGAGGGTGTTGATTCCCTTGCCGCGCGGCATCGTCGAGACGTGCCACCCGGACCCGTCCCAGCGCTCCGAGAACAGGCCGGTCGCGAACCTGTCGCTGGTTCCGACGAGCACGCACGCCGTTGCGCTGACGCAGGACACATTGTCGAACGTGTTGGTCTTGATACCCGGAGTCGGCGCAGGCAAGATCGTCCAGCTGACGCCGTTCCACCGTTCGACGAGCCCGCGCAGCAAGCCGTCCGTGCCGACGTGATAGCCGACGGCCATACAGAAGTTGCCCGCCGGACACGACACGTCTTGTAGCGATCCGAACGGAGTGTTCGTCGTCGCCGATGGCACGGCTTGAACGTGCCAGCTCGTTATGGGGGCAGCACCGGCGAAACCGGGTGGTGACGCGGTCGTCCAACCAACCGCGAGAAGTAGCGCTGCTGCGATGACCGAGATCTTCTGACACTTCGCGACGTGCATGTGTAGACCCCGTCCGGGATGCCGCCTGTTGGTGATCGACATCAGAGAACCACCAACCTGCTGTCTCCGCCATGAGAAACCGCGGTTACTCACCGTGATCAGCTCCATCACGGCGTTTGTCAGAGCCGAACTCGTACCTTGTACAGCCGCTCGTAATGAGGGCGGCTGAGTTCGACCGCTCGCGCCGCCGCGCCTGTGACCTGCACCGTGCGCGGCCGGTACGGCTCGAACGCGGTCGATTCCACGACGGCTTTGTACCAGTAGGGCGCCCAGACACCGTCCGAGTCACGCGGACCAGGTGGCCAGCGCAGCATCCGGTCGGTGAACTCGACCCCCACGTAGTCGCACAACCACCGCAGGTAGACCTCTGGATTGCGAAGGAAGTCAGCGGCGTCGATGACCGGAACGTCTGCACCGAGTTGGTCATACAGCTCGGCTTGCTGCACGAGGCCGATGTCCGCTGCCACTACGTCCGCGCGCGAGCGCACGTAGGACGCCACGACTTCGGCCGGGTCGCGTATCAGCAAGACGTTGGTCAGCGCCGGAATCCAGTCCCGAGGCAGTTGCGCAAGCAGATGGTGGGTCATGTGCTTCTGGTACAGGACGCCCTGGATCGGAGCAGTCAGCTCGGCCACGACCTTGCGCCAGGACGGTTCGCCGGCGGCGATGACCTCGTCACGTCCAGGGTGGTTCAGGCCGGTCTCGTTGAGGTAGTAGGCGTACAAGGGCTCGTCGACGACGCGCGTATCGGGCCGGTTCTCCCAGGCCCGCATCAACGCGGTGGAGATGTTCCGCGGCCCCGACCACATCGCAAGCCGGACGCCGTCGCTCATCGCCGGGCAACGTCCTCGCGGACCAGCGCGCGATACAACGCTTGAAGCCGTTCGACCATCGGGCCACGTCGGCCTGTACCGATCCGACGGCCGTCGACCGTGTGGACGGGTACGACACCTGCGAACGTGCCCGTCACGAACGCTTCGTCGGCGCTGTAGACCTCCGTCAGGCTGAAGCTTCGCTCCTGCGCGGGAATCCCGGCGTCGGCGCAAACACGAAGGATGTTCGAGCGCGTTATGCCGCCGAGGCAGAACATGCCGCTCGAGGTCCACACCTCACCGCGACGGACGACGAAGAAGTGTGTCGAGTTACAGGTGGCGACGAAGCCGAGCGGATCGAGCATCAAAGCCTCGTCAGCGCCTGCCGTGTACGCCTGGATGCATGCGGTGATGTCATTCAGCTTGCTGTGCGCGTTCAGTTTGGGATCAAGGGTGTCGGGCGTTGCTCGGCGCACGTGAACGGTGAACAGCGACAAACCATGTTCGACGGTTGCGGGCAGCGGCGTCTTGTACTCGGCGATGATGACCACAGTGGCTGGACCGGCCGACATGCGCGGGTCCTGGTACGGCGTCGACTTCGGCCCGCGAGTGACCATCAGCCGTACGTGTATGCCGTCACCGGACATGCCGTTCGCCTCGAGCGTTCGATAGATCTCGGCGGTCAACTCGCCGCGGCTGAGCCCGATGTCCAGCGCGATCGCCGTGGCTCCCTCCCAGAGCCGATCAAGGTGCTGCTCCAGGAAGGCGGGGTGCCCGTCGCTGACGCGGATGCCCTCCCAGACACCGTCGCCGAGCACGAACCCTGCGTCGAACACGCTCACCACGGCTTGCGCGCGCGGGACGAGGCGTCTATTGACGTTGATCAGGATCTCCGCGTTTCGCGGGTCGTCGGCGTAATCGTGGGTGCCGTGGGTCGTGGTCTGTCCGGCAGTCATGTCGGAATAATAGAAACCCGGCCCGCTTCCGGCGGAAGGGCGAGGTCACGCGTCCTTGGTGAGAATCTCCGGCAGACCGAAACGAGCGAAGCTGGTGCCGTGCCGCACAGCGTCGAGGGGCTGCTCCGGGAAGCGGACGTACGCATCTGCATCGGTTGCCTCGGTGGCGCGCACGATGAACGCCGTGACGTCGCGCACAAGGCCCTGGCGAAGCGTGAGGACGTTGAGCGCGAACGGCAGGTACCCGCCCGCCGGCTCGTCCCACGCGTAGAAAGCGAGCGCCGGCTGGCCATTGGCCTGGGTGAGCACGGTCTTCCACCGCCATGCGCCGGACAGCGAGTACTCACGGGCCCAACTGACGATCGACGCGCGTGGGGTGTACCAGGTTGCGAGCGGCGGCATCGCGAAGGTCGCGTCCTCGACCAGCAGCGCCGCGAAGGCGTTCACGTCGCAGCGTTCCCACGCCTCGACGTAACGGTCGACGAGTTCGCGCAGACTGCGATCGCCGAGTGCCCGCAACGTCTGCTGCTGGGTGCGGGCCGGGACGCGCTCGGCAACGGTCGCGCGGGCCCGCTGCAATGCGCTGGTCACCGAAGCGACGCTGGTCGAGAGCATGCCCGCGGTCTCCTGCGCGCTGAAGCCGAGCACATCCCGAAGGATCAGGACGGCGCGCTGGTTGGCGCTCAGGTACTGCAACGCGGCCACGAACGCGAGCTCGATGCCTTCCTGCTGCTCGTAGCGCGCCTCCGGCGAGGCCTTGCCGTCGGGCAGGCCGACGGACGCGTCGGGGTAGGGGTCGAGCCAGATCGACTCGGCTACCGGCGTGCCGGGCGGCGCGGTGGCCTCGGCAGCAGGGCCGAAGTCGTGCGGCAGCACGCGCGTGCGCCGCCGCTCGATCTCGGTGAGGCAGACATTCGTCGCGATGCGGTAGAGCCACGACCGCGCTGAGGCCGTCTCGCGCAGCCCCGCAGCGCCGCGCCAGGCGCGCACGAGCGTCTCTTGCAGGGCGTCTTCGGCGTCCTGCACCGAGCCGAGCATCCGGTAGCAGTGCGCATGGAGCTCGGCTCGGTGCAGTTCGACGAGGCCGGCGAAGTCGCGGCCGGTTTCAGCGTTCAGCTCTGCTCCACGACCATCAGGGTGTGTCCGGTCGGGTCCCGGAACCAGAACAGCGGCGGCACCGGGTCGCCCATCCGGGAGACCTCGACGTCGACGTCGACGCCCAGGGCCTTCATCTCCGCGTGCGTCGCGTCGATGTCGTCGGTGGTCAGGGTGATGCCGGTTTGTGCCGGCGTGACCGGGTCACCGTTGGGCGGCGGCGCGAGCGCGATGCCGGTGACCCCACCGGGCGGGTAGACCTCGATCCAGCGGTAACCGCCGCCGAACGGCGTGTCCGCCCGCTTCTCGAAGCCGAGTGACTCGTAGAAGGCGATCGCCTTGTCCTGGTCCGGAGTCGGGATGCACACGAGGCTGATGTCGCGGATCCGAGTTGCCGTGAGAGCCATGGGAACCTCCTTGTAGGTGTGCTGACACCTCATATGACTCGCGGCGTGTGCAGAACTAATCGCTGCTGGTCAACGCTTTTTCCCGAGCCGCTTGGCGAACTCGTGCGGCGAGACGCCGGCCTGGCGGCCCGCGATGCTGCGCACGGCCCGGGTGTTCATCTTGCTGGCCCGGATCGTCGAACTGATGTCGCCCATGCCCCGGTTGATGTGTCCCTTCGCCCGGTCGCGGCGATCGGCCCACTTCATGAGCACGACGAGCCCGACGAGCACGACGGCGACGACGATGAGCACCAGGACGACCACGCCACCAGTATGCCGCCAAGTCAGACGGTGATGAGAACGATCGAGCCCGCCGCGAGCGCCAGCCCGACCCGCTGCACCGTGCTGGTGTGCTCGCGCAGCAACCACACCGCCAGGATCACCGTGGTTGCCGGGTAGAGCGACGTCAGCACGCTGGCCAGAGACAGCAAGCCGTGCCGGGAGGCCAACAGGAAGCACATATTGGCCAGCGCGTCGCAGGCACCGGCGATGATCACCACACCGAGCATGCGTCCGCGGACGAGCGTGAACGACTTGCGTGCCATCGCGAGCGGGACGATCAACGCCGCCGAGGACACCCGGGAAACCACCAGGGGCCACAGCCCGGAGTCGTTGCCCGCCTTGGCGAGAAAGACGAAGTACATGCCGAAGCCGATCCCCGAAACAAGCGCCAGTGCGAGGATGCGGGCCCCGATGCGTCCGTGCGGGTGGTCTTCGGTGGTCCGGCTGACGAGGAGCACCGCGCCCAGGCCCAGCAGGATGCCGAACCACGCCGAGGCACGGGGACGCTCGCCGAGCGCGACGCCGACGATCACCGGGACGATCGCGGCGAGCACCGCGGTCACCGGAGAGATGACGTTGATAGGTGCCACCGTCATCAAGCTGTACATCAGGACGACGCCGATGAGCCCTGCGGCGCCACCCGCGACGCCGAACAGCACGGAGCGCAGGTCGGGGTGACCGCCGAACGCCGGCAGCAGTACAGCCATGAGGACCGCGCCCACCGGG
>DATFTS010000042.1:0-6637 GCA_035261645.1 Jatrophihabitans sp.
GTCGTGCCGCAGCCGGGCTACCCCTTCGAGGTGCGTGTCGAGACCACGTACGCGCTGCATCCCGAACAGGGGCTGATGGTGACGCTCGGCGCACGCAACGTCGGCCGCGTTCGGGCGCCGTTCGGTGCCGGGTCGCACCCGTATCTCAGCACGCGCGGGCATCGCCTCGACGACACGACGGTGCAGCTGCCGGCCCGCGAACTTCTCGTCGTCGACGAGAAGCAGGTGCCGGTGGGCGCCCGAACCGTGGCCGGCACGCCCAACGATCTGCGTCGTGGCCGGCGACTGCGCGGGCAGCGCCTCGACGACGGCTTCACCGCGCTCGCGACGCAAGGGGGGCGTGGCGTCGCCGAGGTGCGCACCCGCTCCGGCCGTGCGCAGCTGTGGTTCGACGAGACGTTCCAGTTCTTGCAGGTCTTCACCGTGGACGACGTGACGCCGGGTCAGCCCGGCATCGCGGTGGAGCCCATGACGTGCGCACCGAATGCGTTCAACTCCGGCGCCGGACTGATCGTCCTCGAGCCCGGCGGTGCCTGGACCGGTTCGTGGGGCATCGTGCCCTTCCCAGGCAGCGCTTGATCTGTCAGGTGCGCCCGTGAACTGCGGGGCTCAACCGGGGTACGTTGCGGTCATGAGCGAACCTCCAGAGGAGCTGTTCGGCGACACCGTCTACGAGCGGGGGGATGCGGTCGACGACGGCGAGTTCCTCGACCCGGCTGAGAACCTCACCGGGGACGACATCGACGAGCCGATGCAGACCGGGTGGAGCCCCCCGGACCGCGAGCCGTTCACGCTGAAGCATGCGCCCACGCCGTACGAGGAGCGGGTGAGCGAGCGCCTCGATGAGCGACTGCTCGAGGAAGAGCCGGATATCGGTCCGGACGACATCGACGAGGCAGATGCCGACCCACGGGCGGGGCGCCTGCTCGCCCCGGACGAGGGGGTCGGCCCGGACGAGGAGAAGGACGAACTGGCCGAGGACGTCGGTCCCGCGGGCTACGCGTCGAGCGCGGAGGAGGCCGCCGTCCACATCGTCGACGAGGACGAGGCCATCACGCTGCACGGCGCCGAGGACGACGAGGAAACGTACTAGGTTCGGGCTCGTGGAGCTCACCAAGCATGGGCACTCGTGCGTCCGCATCGACGACGGTGACCGGACACTCGTTCTCGACCCCGGCGGATTCAGCGATCTCGACGCGGCGCTGGACGGCGCCGACGCCGTCCTGATCACGCACGAGCACCGCGACCACCTGGACGCCGATCGCGTGCGCGCGGCCGCAAAGGCCGATGCGCGGCTGAGCATCTGGGCACCGAAACCCGTCGCCGAGCAGCTCGCCGACCTCGGCGAGCAGGTGGTGACCGTGGGCGCCGGGGAGGCGTTCGAGGCTGCGGGGTTCACCGTGCGCACGTTCGGCGGCCAGCATGCGCTGATCCACCCGCTGATCCCGATCGTGGCGAACGTCGGGTACTTGATCAACGACACGGTCTATCACCCCGGCGACTCGCTGGTGGTGCCGGACGCGCACGTGCAGACGCTGCTGCTGCCGGCGGTCGCGCCGTGGTCGAAGGTCTCAGAAGTGATCGACTACGTCGTTGCGGTGCGCGCGCCGCGGGCGTACCCGATCCACGACGCGATCGTCGCCGACATCTACCACGGCTTGCTGCAGGGCACGCTGGTGCCGATCGCAGCCCGGTACGGCGTCGACTACCGCGGCTGGGACGGCCCGGTCAGCGCCTGACGAGTGCGGACGGCGGTGCGGGCGTCCGTCCCTCGAGCACGGCCTTAAACGTCGCGGCGTCTATGTTGGCACCGCTCTGGATGAGCGCGACTCGCCGATCGCGCGCCCGATCGAGTTCGGCGAGTAAGCCGGCGAGGGCTAGCGCGCCGGCCGGCTCGGGAGTGTTGTGGGTCCCGCGGAAGTGGATCCGCATCGCTTCGGCGGCGTCGTCCTCACTGACGCGCAGCACCCGCGCAGCGCCGGCGAGGATCTGCGCGATCGCATCCGCGTCGGGCACTCGCGTCGCCACGCCGTCGATGAAGGTGTCGGCCGATTCGGTGGTGACCACCCTGCCCGCCTCGAACGAGCGAGCCGTCGCGTCGGCGCGTTCGGCCACCACACCGACGATCTCGGTCCGGAGGCCGAGCAGGTCGCGCACCCGGGCCAGGCCACACAGGCCCGACCCCATGCCGACCGGGACGTAGACGGTGTCGATGTCGGGCACGTCCTGGAACAGCTCGAGGGCGTAGGTGGCCACGCCGAGCACCAGGTCCGCGTGGAAGGACGGCACCATCTCCAGGCCCGGGTCGTCCTCGGCCAGCGCGATGGCGTGCTCGCGTGCGGCCTGGAAGTCGTGACCATGTTCGACGACCTGCGCGCCGAGGGCTCGCATGGCCGCGTTCTTGTCGGCGTTGTTGCCGAGCGGAACGACGATTGTCACCGGCAGCCCGGCGGCGCGACCGGCGAAGGCGAGGCTCTGCCCGTGGTTGCCTGTGGTCGCCGAGATCAGCCCGGTGACGTCGGGACGGCGGCGCAGCAGCCGGTCGACGTAGACGAGCCCGCCGCGCACCTTGAACGCGCCGACGGGCAGGTGGTTCTCGTGCTTGATCCACACGTCCGCGCCGGTGTCCTGCGCCAGGAGAGGCCACTGGATGGCCGGTGTTCGGGGGAGGGTGGCGTGGACGAGGGCGGCGGCGGCGTCAAGTTCGGCACGCGTGAAGGCCATGGCTGCAGTCTGGCCGCACCCGCGCGGTGTGGCGACCGGATTCGGCGAGCCACGTACCAGGTCACGGCCTGCTCCGGGCCGGAGAGCCTTTCCTCCACTGTGGACGCTGGTCGACGCCTCGCGGCGTCCGCAGCGGAGGAAGACTTCGGCACAACCGTGCGCTGAGTTGCAGTGCAACTAGTTGCATAGCTAGCATCCGACCCCGTGGCGCTCGAGCACGCGATCCTGGTCTCGCTGGCTGAGCGGGCCGGCACCGGTTACGAGCTCGCGCGCCGCTTCGACAAGTCGATCGGGCAGTTCTGGACCGCGACGCATCAGCAGATCTACCGGGTGCTGTCCCGCATGGAGCGCGACGGCTGGATCGCCGCCACCCACGTGGCCCAGGAGGGTCGGCCGGACAAGAAGGTCTATGACCTCACCGATGACGGCCGCGCCCAACTGCGCGAGTGGATCGGCACCCCGGCCGACACCGAGGCAGCCCGTTCGGACCTCGCCGTGAAGATCCGCGGCGCCGCGTATGGCGACGCGACGAAAGTCGCCGTCGAGGTGCGCCGGCACCGCGAGCTGCACACCAAGCGGCTCGAGTTCTATCTCGCGAACGAGAAGCGCGAGTTCCCTGATCCGTCCACGCTGAAGGGCCATCGGTTGCACCAGTGGCTCGTCCTGCGCGGCGGCATTTCCCTCGAACGCGGGATGATCCACTGGTTCGACGAGGTCATCGCCGCGCTGAGCCCGGAGGGCACGGCATGAGCCGCTATCCCAATCTGCTGACCCCGCTCGACCTGGGCTTCACCACGCTGCCCAATCGGGTACTGATGGGGTCGATGCATGTCGGTCTCGAAGACCGGCCGAAGCATCTTTCCCGGCTCGCCGCGTTCTACGCCGAGCGGGCCCGCGGCGGCGTGGGCCTCATCGTCACCGGCGGATTCGCCCCCAATCGCACCGGCTGGCTGCTGCCCTTCGCCGGCAAGATGACGACCAGTGGCGAATCAGATCGCCATCGCGAGATCACCGACGCGGTGCACGACGCCGGCGGACGCATAGCAATGCAGATCCTGCACGCGGGCCGCTACGCCTATCACCCGTTCAGCGCCAGCGCGTCACGGTCGAAGTCGCCGATCACGCCGTTCACCCCACGGGCGCTGAGCGGACGCGAGGTGCGCGCCACGATCGACGCCTTCGCACGGGCTGCTGAACTTGCTCGCCGCGCGGGCTACGACGGCGTCGAGATCATGGGATCCGAGGGCTACCTGATCAACCAGTTCCTCGCCGCGCGGGTGAACCGGCGTCGTGACGAGTGGGGCGGAACGCCGGAGAAGCGTCGCCGGTTCGCTGTGCAGATCATGCGCAAGATCCGCGAGGCCGTTGGTCCGGACTTCATCGTGATCTACCGGATGTCGTTGCTCGACCTGGTCGACGGCGGCCAGACGTGGGCCGAGATCACTGCTCTCGCAAAGGAGATCGAGGCCGCAGGCGCCACGATGATCAACTCTGGCATCGGCTGGCATGAGGCTCGGGTGCCGACGATCGTCACGTCGGTGCCGCGTGCGGCGTTCACGTGGGCGACACGGCGGCTGCGTGGCGAGGTGTCGGTGCCGGTCATCGCGTCCAACCGCATCAACATGCCCGAAACCGCCGAGGAGATCCTGGCGCGCGGCGACGCCGACATGGTGTCGATGGCTCGGCCGTTCCTTGCCGACGCCGACTGGGTGCGCAAGGCAGCCGACGGACGCAGCGACGAGATCAACACCTGCATCGGTTGCAACCAGGCCTGCCTGGACCACACCTTCCAGCACAAGATCGCAAGCTGCCTCGTCAACCCGCGGGCCGCGCACGAGACGGTGCTCACCCTGCTGCCCACGGTGCGCGCCAAGCGCGTGGCTGTCGTCGGTGCCGGGCCGGCCGGTCTTGCGGTAGCCACGGCCGCTGCCGAGCGCGGTCATTCGGTGGAACTCTTTGAAGCCTCGGACGAGATCGGCGGTCAGTTCCAACTCGCCCGCCGGATACCCGGCAAGGAGGAGTTCGCCGAGACGCTGCGCTACTTCACCCGTCGCCTGGAGACCACTGGCGTCAAGGTCCACCTCTCGCGTGCCGTCACCGCGGCAGAGCTGATCGACGGTGGATGGGACGAGATCGTGCTCGCCACTGGAGTGACACCGCGCGTGGTGGACATCCCCGGCGCGGACCGACCCAACGTCCATACCTACGCGGATGTCATCACCGGCGCTGTTTCGGTCGGCAACCGAGTCGCGGTCATCGGTGCCGGCGGCATCGGCTTCGACGTCAGCGAGTTCCTTACGCACCCCGGCTCGCACGGCGAACCGGTCGGCCGGGACGAGTGGTTGACCGAATGGGGTGTGAGCACCGATCCGATGGTGCAGGGAGGGCTCGCCGCGCCCGCGCCGGCCAAGGCCGCGCGCCAGGTCTACCTGCTGCAGCGCAAGGCGTCCAAGATCGGCGCCGGGCTGGGCAAGACCAGCGGGTGGGTGCATCGCAGCACGCTGCGCAACCGCGGCGTCGAAACTCTGCGTGGGGTCACATACGAGCGAATCGACGACGCGGGCTTGCACATCACCTTCGGCGCGAACGCCGCCCGCGCGCAGGTGCTGCCCGTGGACGACGTCGTGATCTGCGCCGGGCAGGAGTCACGTCGCGACTTGCTTGCTGAGTTGCAGGCGTCCGGCGCGAGCGTCCACCTCATCGGCGGTGCGGACGTCGCTGCCGAGTTGGACGCCGAGCGGGCGATCAATCAGGGAACGAAGCTCGCCGCGGCGCTGTAACGCGATCGACGTCGTCCACAATTTCCATGATCAAAGTGTGGACCAAAGGTGTGTACAACTGTTCCGTCCGGTGCATAACTCTGCAATATCTGTGGACGACTGAAAGTTCTTCAAAAAAGGTTGGCAACTGCTCTTGTGCGGTGTCTCGGCGGGCAGTAGAAATCACACATCGCAGCGCGGAGAACCTGAGTCGGAGGCAACTTCGACAGCCGGACTCGACGGGAAACCGGAAGGTACGGTCGGGAGTTCCAGCGGGTGATACGGCCCCAGACGAAGCTGGTCGATCTTCGGATCGACGGAGCAGTCAAGGGTCAGGTCGAGCAGATCGGTTGATCTTCGGATCGGCATGATCGCGAGACCACGATCGGACGACGCTCGTCGGCCTCCCGGCCGGCAGAGCGACAACCGATCATCCGGTTGAGCGGGCTGACTGATCTTCGGACCGGTCGAACGCGTAGCCGGTGGTTGGACGAGCCAGTCGGTCTTCGGATCGTCAGGGCGGTTCGGCCAAGGTTGGGTCAGTTGGTCGATCTTCGGGTTGACCAGGCGGCGCAACCAGGTTGGGTCAGTCGGTTGATCTTCGGGTTTACCGGGCGGCGCAACCAACGGTCAGATCGGCGCAGCAGGCCTCGCGGTCGGCAAAGCGGGTTTGACCGATCGCCGGAGCAAGCCAGCTGGTCTTCGGACTGGTTGGGCGGTTTCGACGAACGTGGGGCCCTGTCATCTCATACATGACAGGGCCCCACACCTTTTCTCATACCCATTGTGCCGGGACGGCCGGAAACAGCCGGTAGCGACACGGTGACGTTGCGAGGGCCATCACAGGCCGTCACACCGCGTCGGCCAGTGATACGTCGCCGAGCGGAACCGTCGTAACCGAAGGCTGTTGCCGACCACGAACAGCGAACTCGCCGCCATTGCGGCGCCGGCGATCACCGGATTCAGCAGCCCGGCAGCGGCCAGTGGCAGCGCAGCGACGTTGTACGCGAACGCCCAGAACAGGTTCAGCTTGATCGTGCGCAGCGTCGCGCGGGAGAGCCGGATAGCGTCCACCACGGCATATAGGTCGTTGCGTACGAGCGTCAGATCCGATGCCTCGATCGCTACGTCGGTGCCGCTGCCCATTGCTATCC
>DATFTS010000043.1:0-1742 GCA_035261645.1 Jatrophihabitans sp.
GGTCTACACGTCGCTGTTCGCCGTTTGTGGCGGCGTGCTGGTGGTTGTCACTTACTTTTTGCTGGCGCACAACCTCGGCTCGTCGGGGCCCAAGACCTCGACAGACGCGCAGACCGCGATCCTGCGGTGCATGCAGCAGGCGAGCGCGAAGGGCGTTCCGGATGACAGTGCCAAGGCGAAGTGCACGAGCACCTTCGCGAACGGTGTGAAAGCGGGAGCGAGCGCCCAGCGCGGCACAGCGTTGGATCAACTGCTGCTCTACTCGCTCGTCACTCTCGGCGGGGCAACCGTGCTCGCCGCCGCAGCCGGCTGGATCATCGCCGGCCGGATCCTGCGTCCGGTGCATCAGCTGACTGCTGCGGCGCGAACGGCGAGCGAGCAGAACCTGTCGCACCGACTGGCGCTGAGCGGACCGCGCGACGAGTTGCGCGAACTCGCCGACACGTTCGACGCCATGCTCGCGCGGCTGGAGAACGCGTTCACCAGCCAGCGTCAGTTCATCGCGAACGCCAGCCACGAGTTGCGCACTCCACTGACCGTGATGCGAACCTCCGTCGACGTCGTTCTGGCCAAACCCAACATGACCCCCGATGACCTGGTGTCGATGAGCACAGAGGTGCGCCAAGCGGTGGAGCAAGCCGACCGGCTCATCGACGCGCTGCTGACACTTGCCCGCAGCGACCACGTTCGTCCGGTGACCGACCCCCTCGACCTCGCCACCATCGCCGAGAACGCGCTCGACGGACGGGACTCCCCGGCCACGACAACCGTCAGCAACTTGGGTCCCGCCCCGGTCATCGGGGACGGCGTGCTGCTCGAGCGGCTGATCGGCAACCTGCTGGACAACGCTGAGCGCTACAACGTGCCCGGCGGGAGGGTTGCCATCTCGACCTCGACCGACGATGGAGTGGCAGTCCTGCATGTCGTCAACACCGGCGAGATCGTGCCGGCTGATCAGGTCGGACGGTTGTTCGAACCGTTCACCCGGCTCGACGACCGCACCAGACACGCCGGGTTCGGGCTGGGCCTCGCGATCGTCAAGTCGATCGCGACCATGCATCGCGGCCACGTGGACGCCGCGGCGGTAGCGACCGGCGGCCTCGACGTCACGGTGCGGCTGCCTCGCCGGTCGACATGACGGTGAAGCCGGCACATTCGAGCATCGGCAATCGTGGGTACTTCGGAAATCGCGGATCAGTTGCAGCCAGGCCGCAGCGCAGGTAGACGGTGCCCCGGTTGGTGGGCCTGAGCAACGCATGGACACACTGCCCACACAGGCCTGCGTTTGCGGGCAGGGTCGCGTCATCCACGGCTCCAGCATGCCCCGCCGAGGGGCGGCGGCGGTGCCAAATGACCGCTCCGACGGCCGCCAGGCCGGCCCACAGCCAGCCGGAACCTGGGAAGGGGTGCAACACCGAGAGTGCTCCGACGCCGTCCGGCTTGCCCATCAGCCACGTGGCCGCCAGCGTGAGCAGTTGGTACTGCCACCGCCAGCCGAGCACCAGCGGGATGATCACCAGCAGCGTGAAGTAATGGCTCCACACGATCGGGCTGGCCACGACGGAGGCCACCACGCACGCGCAGAAAACGATCGCCTCGTCACCGGAGCTGCGATACCTAGCCCAGCCGAATGCGACGATCGCCGCAGCGAGCAGCATGGGGCCGATCGTCAACGCCAACCCGCTGGCGTCGAGATGGCTCAGCGCGGCGGTGATCGACGAGCTGTGCGGGCCCTCGTGAGC
>DATFTS010000044.1:0-2999 GCA_035261645.1 Jatrophihabitans sp.
TAGACGAAGACGGCGAGCGGGACTCCGATCTGCGGGGCGGCCAGGCCGACGCCGCCGGCGACCTCGAGCGAGGCGAACATCTCGTCGATCAGTTGGGCAAGCGAGTCGTCGAACTCGGTCACCTCGCGGGCGGTCGCGTGCAGTACCGGGTCGCCGACCACTCGAATCTTCGGTGCGTCCGGCATGAGTCGCAGCTTAGTTGTTCCGCTACGCTGCGCGGCGGCACACTGCAGAGAGGACGGACCATGGCCCGACGACGGCTGCTCCCCGTCCTCGACGATGTGCGGAGCCGGCCGCGCGAGTACGCGAAACTGGGCCTTCGCAACCTGCTGTACCGCCGCCACCTCGACCTGGTGGCCGACCCGTATCCCGCGCGGGTGGCGGCCACCCTTGCGCACCACGGCCTGACCACGGTGCTCGACGTCGGCGCCAACATCGGCCAATACGCGAGCGCGCTGCGCGCCTGCGGCTACCGCGGCGCGATCGTGTCGTGCGAGCCGCTCTCCGACGCGTTCGCACACCTGCGCCGGCGTGCGGAACACGACACCGGGTGGGAGACGCTCAACACCGCTGTCGGCGACCGGACCGGCACCGCGGACATCAACGTGTCAGCGAACTCGTTCTCGTCCTCGCTGCTGACGATGACGCACGCGCATACGTCCGCGGCGCCCGGCTCCGAGACCGTGGCAACTGAACCGGTGCCGTTGACAACCGTGGCCGAGATCGTGAAGGAGCGCGGCCTCGACCCGAGCCGCACGTTGCTCAAGATCGACACCCAAGGGTATGAGGCGCCGGTGCTCGACGGCGCCGGGTCACTAGTCGGCGAACTCGCCGCCATTTCACTCGAGCTGTCGTTCGTCGCGCTCTACGAGGGCCAGCAGCTCTTCGATGACCTCGTCGCGCGGCTGCGCGAAAGCGGCTACGTCCTCTACGCCATCGAGGGCGGCTTCGGCGATCGGCGCACGGGACGCATGTTGCAGTGCGACGGGCTGTTCGTGCGCGCGGATCTGGTCGCTCAGCGTCGATAGGGCAGCGGGCGGCGACGGGTACCCGCCGGCTTGGCGGCGACGCCCAGCGCGTCGACGATCGCGCGCACCGCGACCGTCAGCTCCGCCGCCGTCGACCGGCTGACTGCGGTTGGCTGCCGGTGCGGGTCGGCGACGTCGTCGTCGGCCGCATCGGCCGGTCGCGGGACCAATCCACGCAGCGCCGCAGCCTGCGCCACCACCGAATCCGGATCGGCCGCGTCGACGTGTGCGACGAGCCGGGCGAACTCCTTGATGGTGAACGCGCGACGCAGCGCAGTGGGCGTCTGCGCGAGCACGACCTCGAGGTGCGTCTGCTCGGCGGTGATGATCAGGTCGGCCTCGGCTGCCATGTCGGGCTGGAACTGCCGGGCCCGGTGCCGGGACGGGTCGATGCCCAGCTCGCGCATGGCCGACGCCGCGCCGTCGTCCATCGGCTGGCCGACCAGTGCATGCGTGCCGGCGCTGCTCACCACGAGCCCTGCTTTGGGGTCGCTCCAGAACTCGAGCAACAGCTGCGTCATCGGCGACCGGCTGATGTTGCCGGTACAGACGACGAGGACGGTGAACGGCACGGGTCGCAGTATGACCAATCAGCAACGAGGCGCGGTCGCAGGGTCATCCGGGAATCAGGGGATCTAACGGACGTATTTGACAGTAACGCAACCTGATCGATAGCACCTCGTTGGACTTGTCGTGCGCCTCTCCGTCCACGACTACAGCGGGCACCCGTTTCAGGTGCAGCTGTCGCGTGAGCTGGCGCGCCGGGGGCACTCGGTGCTGCATGAGTACAGCACGCAGTACGTGAGTGGCCACGGCAAACTGACCGTGACCGCCGACGACCCGACGACGTTGCGTATCGAGGGCGTCCGGGCACGCCGCCCGATTCGCAAGTACGACCCGGTGGCCCGGATGCGTTTCGAGCTGAGTTACGCCCGGGCCTGGCAACGCCGGATGGCCCAGCAGCAGGCCGACGTGGTGGTGGCCTGCAACGTCCCGCTCTTCGCACTCGCCGCCGCCCGACGCCACTTCGAGCGCACGCGGCAGCCATGGGTGTTCTGGCACCAGGACATCTACAGCCTCGGCGTTGCCGCCGAGATCGACCGCAAGCTACCCGCTCCGATCGCTGCGCCGCTGCGCCGCTGGACGGGCAGCCTCGAGCGCACCCAGGTGCGCGACGCGACCCGGGTCGTGGCGATCGGTGACGCGTTCGTCAGCCAGTACGCGGCGTGGGGCCTGCCGGTCGATCACGTCGAGGTGATCCCCAACTGGGCGCCGCTGGAAGACTTGGTGCCCGGGCCACGAGACAATGTGTGGGCCCAGGAGCAAGCGCTGCCGAGCGCGCCGGTGCGGCTGTTGTACGCCGGCACGTTGGGCCGCAAGCACAACCCGTTGCTGCTGCTGCGGATGCTTGACGCGGTGCGCGCCCGCGGCGTCGACGCGATGTTGGTCGTGTGCTCCGAAGGTCAGGGTGCCGAAGAGCTGGCGGCTGCTGCACGCGACCGCGCGGATGTTCGCATCCTCGGCTATCAGCCTGCCGAGCGGTTCGCCGAGGTGCTGGCCAGTGCCGACGCGATGCTGGCGCTGCTCGAGCCCGACGCCGCAGCGTTCTCCGTCCCCAGCAAGGTGTTGAGCTACCTGTCCGCAGGCCGTCCAACCGTCGCCCTGATGCCAGAGACCAACCCGGCGGCGCACGACGTCCGGACCGCTGGTGGATTCGTCGGCGAACCGACGCCGGACGGTGCCGACCGTGCCGCCGAATGGCTGGCCGCGACCGTGGCCTCCGGACCCGAGGCGCTGACGAAGTTGGGCGTGCGGGCCCGGCACTTGGCAGAACGCCGCTTCGACATCGCGGCGATCACCGACCGGTTCGAGGACGTGTTGCGCGCGGCCGCGGGTCGCCTGCGCAGTGACCTGCCAGCCGTTGGTACGAACGCCGAGGAGTGTGCCGCGTGACGCAACTGGCGCCGCGCG
>DATFTS010000045.1:0-4103 GCA_035261645.1 Jatrophihabitans sp.
TCACGTCGTGCGCCACCAGCATGACGGCGACCTTCTCGCTCTTGCTGACGTCGCGGATCAGCGCGCTGACCGCGGCCTGGTTGGTGACGTCCAGGCTATCCAGCGGCTCGTCCAAGATCAGCAGGTCAGGCCGGCGCGCTAGCGCTTGTGCGATCAACAGCCGCTGCTGCTCACCACCCGAGCACTGCCCGATCGGGCGGCGGGCGTAGCTGGTGGCGCCCACGAGCTCGATCACCTCGTCCACCCGCCGGGCGATCTGCCTGCCGCGCGAGCCCGGCACCCAGCCCGGAACCGGGATGCCCCAGCGGTCGCCGTCCAGGCCCAGTCTGACGATGTCGACGCCACGCACGCGAGTGGCCGGGTCGAACGCGCGCCGTTGCGGCAGGTAACCGATCCGGTTGTTCCGTTGCCCAGGCCGGGCGCCGAGCACGGACACCTTGCCCTCCGCCGCCGGCAGCAGTCCGAGGATCATTTTCAGCAGCGTCGACTTGCCCACCCCGTTCGGGCCGAGGATCGCTACGAACTCACCCGGGTGAACGGCCAGGCTGACCTCAGACCAAACCCGACGACCACCCACCGCCGCAGCGGCGCGCGTCAACTCCACCACGGGCGCTTGGACGGCGCTCGCAGACCGGTCGGAGCCGAGCGCATCCTGCACGGCGGGCCGCTCCGCGGCCGACGGATCGACGCGTGACGGCTTCACTTGCCGGTTGCCTTGTGCAGCGCGTTCGCCAACGCTTGCAGCTGCGCCGACTGCCACTGCTGGAAGCTGGCCGTGGCCGGCGACAGCGTCTCGGTCACCGTCGACACCGGGATGCCCGCGGCCTTGGCAGCCTTGACTTGTGCGGCGACGTCCGGTGTGGCGTTCTGGCTGTTGAACACGTACACCTTGATCTTCTTGCCGCTGATCTGGGCGTTGATGGTCGAGAGGTCCGAAGGCGACGGGTCAGTGCCCTCACTGATGGCCTTGAGGAACGTCGGCGGGGTGATCAGGTCGAGCTTCAACGCCTGCGCCAGCGGAGCGAAGATCGACTCGCTGGCCCCGACGGGTGTGCCGGCGTACTTGGTCTGGATGGTCTTGATCAGCCCGTTGTAGGTCGCGAGGGCGGAGGTAGCGAACGCTTGCCGCTGTCCGTCGAAGTAAGACGCGTCGGCGGGGTCGAGCTTCTTCAGATCCGCCGTGATCGCGTCCGCCACCGTATTGACGTCCGTCGGGGAGTACCAACGGTGCGGATTGCCACCCGCCGGGATGTGCACCAGGTCGCCGACATTGATCACCGAGCGGCTCGAGTCCGGGCTGGCCGCCAGCGACTTGGCCGCCCATGAGTCGTAGCCGATGCCGTTCTGCACGAACAGCCGCGACCGCGCGATCGTCGTCCCGTCCGACGGCGTCGGCTCGTAGTCATGCGGGTCGGTGTCCGGATTGGTGATGATCGACGTCTCGTGCACGTGCGACCCGCCGAGCTGGGACAGGATGCTGCCCCACGCGTTGATGCTCGCCGCGACGTCGACCACCGTGTTCGACCCGCCCGAACCGGTGGACGATCCCGGGTTGGCGGCGACGGAGGACGTGCTACACCCCGTTGCCACACCCACGGCCGCCAGCAGAACGGCAACCGAGACGACCCCAGGACGACGCACCACGACAGCTCCTCGACAACGACTCCGCCGGGCACCCGCCCGACCAGGACACTCAATGCCGGAATGACATCGGTTGTCAATAGTAATACAGGACGCCTGTCGTCACGGCTTCGGCCGTCCCTCGGAAAGCTCCAACGGCAGTTCGGCAGTGATCTGCGTGCCGCCGCCCGGCGGACTATGGACGCCGATGGAACCGCCCAGGGCCTCGACGCGGTCGACGAGACCTAGCAGGCCTGAGCCGTGCGCAGGATCGGCCCCGCCGATGCCGTCGTCGCGAATGGACAGCCGCAGGCCTGCGTGAGATGGCTCGAGCGTGAGGTCCATGCGAGACGCCCGAGCGTGCTTGGTGGTATTTGCCAGGGCCTCCGACGCGACGTAGTAGGCCGCGACCTCGACCGGTTCGGGGAGACGCGTATCGATCGCAATCTCGAGCGCGACCGGCAGCGTCGAACGGCGCGCGAGTGATCGCAAGGCCGGTCCGAGACCGCCTTGGGACAGGATCGCCGGGTGGATGCCGCGCGACAACTCCTGCAGCTCTGCCACAGCATCGGTCAGTCCGGCTGCGATGGTGGACAGCTCGGATCGAAGGGCGGGATCCACGTTTGCCTCAGTAGCGCGCACCGCCAGGCCGAGCGAGACCAGGCGCTGCTGCGTGCCATCGTGGAGGTCGCGCTCGATGCGGCGCCGGGCCTCGTCCGATGCGGCAACGATCCGCCTGCGCGATGCGTCGAGCTCGGACCGGGTTTCTGCGTTCGAGATCGCGGTCGCGACAAGCTCGGCGAACTTCTCCAGGCGTTCCTCGGCATCGGGTAGCAGTGTCTCCGTGGCCGTGACGGTGGCCGTGCCCCACAAGCGGCCCTCGGCGATGATCGGGCTCGCAACCGTCGAGACCCCGCCTAGGACACGGCCGGCTGCGGCGCCGGGCCCAGTGTCAGGCGACGGGTCCACCACGTCGCGCCGTCCCGAGCGTCCGGTGTAATACACATCGGTGGAAGCCATCGCAGCCTCGAGTTGCAATCGCGTTCCGACGGGGATGACACCCTCGACCTCTCTTGAGACGCCGACAAAGACGAGTGCGGGACCCTCGTCTTCAAATCTGGTTACTGCCGCCATGTTCGTCCCGAACAGGTGACCGACCTCCTCGCTCACGGCCGAGAAGATCTCGGACGGGCGCACGCCACGCGCGACGAGTGTGGCGACCCGCCGAAGTGCCGCCTGCTCGTCGGCGAGCCGGCCAAGAGCCTCGCGCGACTCGGCATTCTCGACCGCGGTCGCGAGTAGCTCGGTGAAATCGGCGAGGCGCGCCTCGGTGCCTTCCGGAAGCGGCTCCGGCTCGGTCGTCGAAACAACCATCGCCCCCCAGACGTGGCTGGCCACGACGATCGGAACGCCGACCGTCGAGCGGATCCCGCTGCGCCGCACAACGTCGGCGATCTGGCCTTCCAGGTTCGCGTAGTCATCGATGCGGGCCGGCCGACAACTCTCATGCACGAGCTGAAAGACGTTCGTACCGTCCAGTGAGATCCGCTTGCCGACCGGAAACGGCGAGCCGTTCGGCGAGAAGCTGGCGCACTCCGTCGCGGTGCCGTCGAGTTCATAGCGGGTGACGCTGACAAGCGGGACCTTCACGACGCGGGCCACAGCCTCGGCCACGACGGCGAACAAATCCGCAGGCGGCACCCCCTCGGCGACGAGGGTCGCAACGCGACGCAGCGAATTCAGCTCATCATTGACGACTTGCAGTTCGGCGGTTCGTTCAGCCACCTTCGCCTCGAGCTCGTTGCGAGCCTTGCGCAGAGCCTCCTCCGCGTTCTTCCGCTCGCGGATGATTCGGGCGCTCTGAAACGCACCGGCGGCGTGATTCGCCGCCAGGGATAGCAACAGCTGCTCGGTCGGCGTCGGGAAGTCACTGCGCTGGGAGGCAGCGGCCACCAAACCCCCGTCGCCGTTGACCCCCACGGGGACCGCGAAGCCACGTCGGCGCGCGGAGTCGTCGCCGATGTCGGGGACCACCACCTTGCGCGGGAGCGTGGCCCGCCCGGCGACATGGCCTTCCAGCCACTCCGGGAATCTCTGCCACGCGTCTCCTCGGGTGACCTCCGCTGCGCCGGCTCCGCCGGCGTCGCTCAGCCGCACAAAGGCAAAGTCGAGCTGCAGCAAGCCGACTAGGGCGTCAGCAAGCTCGGCCGCTACGAAAGGCGGCTCGCTCCCGATCCACGCGGCGGGGATCGCCGACAGCACGACGACGTCCCTCAGCACCGCCCTCAGACGGAGCGCTTCGGCGGCGGTCTCGCCGTGCACCTATCACGCGTTGGGTCTGGCTACGCTCGCCGGCCGCTGCGTCCGCATCTTGAGTAGAAGCTGGTCCGGATCAACGTAGAAGGGATTCTCGTGCAGCAACCCGCCGATGATGACGACCGGATGCGTCTGCAGCGCGTACACCACCACGCTCGCGCCGAACT
>DATFTS010000046.1:0-7579 GCA_035261645.1 Jatrophihabitans sp.
GCGTCCACCAGGTGCACCGCCGCTTCCCCGGAACGCTCGGCGTAATGGTCACGGCGCGAGTCCGGTGCCGGCGGCGCGGCGCTGCCCGGCAGTGACATACCCATGGCCTCGGCCGCGCTGGCCATCGTGTTCGCGGTGTACATCCCTCCGCACGCGCCTTCGCCGGGACAGATCGCCTTCTCGACCTCGGTGACCTCCTCACGGGTCATCCGGCCCGCCAGGCAGGCCCCGATCGCCTCGAACGCGTCGATGATCGTGACATCGCGGTCGCCGAGCCGGCCCGGCAGCGTCGAACCCGCGTAGAGGAACACCGCGGCCACGTCGAGGCGCGCGGCTGCCATCAACATGCCGGGCAGCGACTTGTCACAACCGGCCAGCAGCACCGCGCCGTCCAACTGCTCGGCACGGAACACCGTCTCGACGGAGTCGGCGATGATCTCGCGCGACACCAGTGAGTAGTGCATTCCGCTGTGCCCCATCGAGATGCCGTCCGACACCGAGATCGTGCCGAACTCGAGCGGGTAGCCATCCGCCCCGCGCACGCCGACCTTCGCCTGCTTCGCCAGCCGCGCAAGGGACAGGTTGCACGGAGTGATCTCGTTCCAGGACGACGCGATGCCGATCTGCGGCTTGCGCCAGTCGTCGTCGCCCATCCCGACGGCGCGCAGCATGCCGCGGGCCGCGGCACGCTCGACGCCGTCGGTGACGACGCTGCTGTGTGGTTTGCGATGCTGGCGCGGCTGCTCGGTGCTCACGATGAAACCTTACGGGTTACCGTGCTTGCGTGGCTTCGGGCTCGGATGCAGCGGCGCGCGCTTTCCGGCTGCCCGCACCGACCTACCTCATCGTGCTGTTCCTCGCCTTCGGCGTCGCGCCGCTTGCGTTCACCTCGATCGCGTTCAGTCGCGATGAGCACGGCTCGCTGACCGGGCCGCCGGCCACCGTCGGCTGGCAGACGCTCCTGATGCTCGTGCCCGTCGTCGCCGCGGTCTTCATCGCCCGCACCGCGACGTTCGTAGGTGCCAACGGCATTCGAGCACGCGCGCTGTTCGGCTCGCGCAGGCTCGGCTGGGACGACGTCCGCGGCCTTTCGATCGAGGGTCGCAACGTGTACGCGGTCACCACCGGCGGCGCCGTACGGCTCCCTTGCGTGCACGTGAACGACCTCGCTGAGCTGGCGCGGGCGAGCGGCGGCCGGTTGCCGGAGATCGCCGACCCGAGGCCCAAGTACGCGCCGTCGCGGCGCCGCCGTCGCTAATAGCCCGCCTCGACGGCGTTGATCAGCGGCTCGCCGGCGTGGAAGCGCAACAACTGCTCGCGCACCAACTGGTAGGCGCGCTGTTCCCAGCCGCGTGTGCCGCCGCCGACATGCGGGGTCAGCAAGAGGTTAGGGGCGTCCCAAAGCGGGTGATCCGGCGGAAGTGGCTCGGGGTCGGTCACGTCAAGGAACGCGCGCAGCCGGCGCGACGTGAGCTCGGCAAGCAGGGCCTCGGTGTCGACGATCGGCCCACGAGCAACGTTGACGACGACAGCGCCATCTGGCAACGCGGCCAGGAAGGCGGCATCGACCAGGTGATCGGTATCGGCGGTGCGGGGCACGGCGAGGACGACGGCATGCTGGCGCGCCAGCAGGTCCGGTAGGTCAGCCAGCGTCTTCACGCCGGGACGAGAGGTCCGGGCGATCAATGTCGGCCGGGCGTCGAAGGCCTGCACTGCCGCGGCCACGCGGCGGCCGATGTCGCCGGCACCGATCACGAGCACCGGCTTGCCGACCAGGCTGTCCGTGTACTCGTGATCCCAGCGGTGCGCCTTGCGTGCCTCGTCGAAGCGAGGCAGTTGCCGCAACACCGCAAGCAGCCCGGCGACCGCGAGCTCGGCCGTCGACGAGCCGTGCACACCCCGGCCGTTGTAGAGGCGAACGCCCGGAGGCACCACAGGCAGCCACGGCTCGACGCCCGCGGACAGCAACTGCACTGCTTCGAGCGCGGGCAGCGCCGCAAGTACCTGCGCGGCGGGCGGCCGCGCGTCGTAGCGCCCGACGAAGAACTGGATCCGGTCGGCGCCGGCCGGCGGCTCCCCGGTGCCGTCCCACTGCAACAACTCGATTCCGGGCGGCAGATCGCCGAGCTGTTCGACGGCGTCGGGAGTCGGCACGCTCGCGGTCGTCACGCGCCGAGGCTACGCAAGCGCCGGTGTACCCGGCGCACAGGGAGGCGAGGCAGACTTGCAGCTATGCGCCGCGCCCGCCCGGTCCTGCTCGCGGGGGCCGCGGCTGCGCTCCTGGCCGCGTGCAGCAGCGCCGCCGGCTCCGCGCCCCCGACCTGGGTGCCCAGTCCGCCGCTGGCGCGGCCGGGCGACGGCGGCGGTGCGCAGGCGAGCCCGATCGTTCCGGTGCCGTCCACACCGGGTGGTTCGGACGGTGGCGGCCCAGGCAGCGGGCAGGTGCCGGGCGGCCCGAACGGTCTCAACCCGTCCACCGGATCGCGCAAGATCGACCCGAGCGTCGTCGCCACGAATCTGAAGGCACCGATCGGGCTCGCGATGTTGCCGGACGGCACCGCGCTCGTCGGAGAGCGGACGACGGGACGCATCGTGCAGGTGCAACCGCGCCCGGGTCGCCCCGTGCGCACCGTGAAGGTGCTGACCGGCCTCGATACCGCCGGCGACGGCGGCCTGCTCGACCTCGCGCTCTCCCCGACGTTCGTCGAGGACGGCCTGGTCTACGCGTACATCACGACCCGGACCGACAACCGCGTCGTCGAGTTCACCCTTGCGGGTCCGGTGACGCCGCTGCTGACCGGCATCCCGAAGGGGCCGGGCGACAACGCCGCCCGCATCCTGTTCGGCACCGACGGCAACCTCTACATCGGGACGGGCGACGCAGCGAAGCCGGCGCTGGCGGTCAAACCGAGCAGCCTCTCGGGCAAGGTGCTGCGCGTCGACGACATCGGTGATGCGCTGCCGAGCAACCCGCATCCGCCCTCGCCGGTGTGGTCCAGCGGGATGAAGGCGGTGCTCGGTCTGTGTGCCATCCCGGAGACGACGTGGCTGTTCGAGGTGCAACCGGGTGGTGCGAGCGCCTCCGGCGAGGTGAACCTGCTCGCCGCCGGTGCCTCCTACTCCGGGTCCAATGCACGGCCGCCCGTGGCGACGCTGCCGCCCGCCTTCGGCGCTCCGGGTGGCTGCGCAGTGCTGAACGGTCGCCTCTGGATCACCTCCCTCGACGGGCAGGCGCTGCTGTCGGCACCGATGCGGGCCGGTACCGGCTTCGTGTCGATCGGCCCGTTCAAGCCCGCGCTCAGCCAGCGCTACGGCCGGCTGCGAACGGTTGTCGCCGCGGCTGACGGCGCCTTGTGGCTCACCACGTCCAACCGCGACGGGCACGGCAACCCCATCCCCGCAGACGAGCGGGTGATCCGGTACGTGCCCTCGGCAAACAGCGGCAGCGCGACCACCTGATCAGCGACGGCGACGCAGGCGCCACGCCACCGCACCGGCCAGCAGCGCGCACGCGGCCGCAGCTGTCACTACGGGCAGTGCCCAACCGGCTCCGCCGCGGCTGCGCGGCGCCGGCGCCGCGGGGTGCGCTGCCGGCGAGGAGCGCGGCGCCGTCGTCGCGGCTGGCAGCCGCGGGAGCGGCACTGCATACACCGGGCTGTGCAGGCCTTCGGAGTCGACCAGCAGCCGACCGGCTGCGACGGCGACGCCCTCGCCCTGCCGCTGCCACGGCAGCGGCACCCGAACCGGCGGGTTGCGCAGGGCCGCTGGGACACCGCCGGCCGCCACGCGCCACAGATACGCAGTGGCGTAGGTGCGCACGGCAAGCAGCGAGCCGTCGGCGGAGATCGCGGCAGACGTTGCAGTCACTTCACCCAGGGGACCGAACGGGTTCGGCGCGCCCGTTGGCACGAGACGGATCGTCCCGACCTTGGTCAGCGTCCGCACGCGATGTGCGTCGGGTGACGCCGGCAGCCGGTACACCGCGGCCAGGCCGGGCGACTTCGTCACCAGGTACCCATTGCCGTTCGGTGTGACTGCGAGCGACTCGGTGTCGACCGGGCCGTCCGGATAGTGCACCCGCCACACGCCGGTGAGCCGCGCCCGGATCACCCGGTCGCGCTGATTCGCTCGCAGCCGCGGCTCGTCGACGCGATACACCTGCACCTCGCGGCGCGACGCGTCGTTGTCGCCAGTGTCGGCCAGCCACACCGATGAACGTCCGGCCGCGTCACGTGCGACCGCGATGTCCTCCCAGTCGATGTTCCGGGCCCCTGGCACGATGATCGTCGCCACTGTCACGCCAGAGTGGGCATCCACGGCGAAGAAGCGGTTGGTGTCGCCGCTGTCGTTGTGCACGTAGACCACGCCCGGTGAGACCAGGCCCGCGGCGATGCCGCTCGCTTCGGTGATTCGCGGGTCGGCGAAGCGGAACAGCAGTGGCGCTTGCGCAGCGTGCGCGGGCGTGCAGAGACCGAACGTGAAGGCGGCGACCGCCCACCACAAGAGGGTGCGACGCATCGCGGCCCAGATCCCCGGGTCAGCCGTCGACGCCGAGCTTCTTGAGCAGGATCTCGCGCACCGCGGCGGCGTCGGCCTGGCCGCGCGTCGCCGTCATCACCGAGCCGATGAGGGCGCCGACAGCGCTGACCTTGCCGGCTCGCACCTTGTCGGCGACGTCGGGGTTGGCGGCGATGGCGTCGTCTGCAGCCTGCTCGAGCGCACTGCTGTCCGACACCACCTGCAGCCCGCGCTCGGCCACCACCGCATCGACGTCGGCCCCGGTGTCGAGGACTCCGTCGACCGCCTGGCGGGCGAGCGCCACCGACAGCGACCCGTCAGCGACGAGCTCGATCAACCGCACCAGGTGGGCAGGGGTGATCGGCAGTTCGCCGGCCTCCACTTCGCGCTCATTCGCCTTCTGCGCGAGATAGCCGAGCCACCAGTTGCGCGCCTCGACCACTGGCGCGCCCGCCTCGACGGTGGCGCTCACCAGGTCGACGACGCCGGCGTTGCTCATCTGCACCATGTCTTCGGCGCTGACGCCCAGCTCGTCGCGCAGCCGACCACGCCGCGCAGCGGGTAGCTCCGGGAGGTCCGCGCGCAACGACTCGACCCACTGCGGGTCAGGCGCGATCGGGACGAGGTCCGGCTCCGGGAAGTAGCGGTAGTCGGTCGCCTCTTCCTTGCTGCGGCCGCGTCGCGTGTCGCCCGTCTGCTCCTGGAAGTGGCGGGTCTCCTGCACCACCGCTCCCCCGCCGTCCAGCACACCGGCCTGCCGGATGATCTCCGAGCGCACCGCACGCTCGACCGATCGCAGCGAGTTGACGTTCTTCGTCTCGGTGCGCGTGCCCCATTCGTGCGCACCGGCCGGGTTCAGCGACGTGTTGACGTCGCAGCGCAGCGAACCCTGCTCCATGCGCACGTCGCTGACTCCGAGCGTGCGCAGGATGTCGCGCAACTCGGTGACATACGCACGTGCCACCTCTGGGGCGAGCGCCCCGGTGCCCGGCACCGGTTTGGTGACGATCTCGACCAGCGGGATGCCGGCACGGTTGTAATCCACGAGCGAGTAGTCCGCGCCGTGAATGCGTCCGGACGTGCCGACGTGCGTGTTCTTGCCGGTGTCCTCCTCGAGGTGCACCCGCTCGATGCCGACCCGGAACGTCTCACCGGCGAGTTCGACGTCGAGATAGCCCTCGACGCACAGCGGCTCGTCGTACTGCGAGATCTGATAGTTCTTCGGCATGTCCGGATAGAAGTAGTTCTTGCGCGCGAAGCGGCACCACGAGGCGATCGAGCAGTTGAGCGCCAGCCCGATGCGGACGGTGTATTCGATCGCCTTCTCGTTCGCGACCGGCAGCGAACCAGGCAGCCCCAGGCACACCGCGCAGACCTGCGTGTTCGGATCGGCACCGAACTCGGTGGAACAGCCGCAGAACATCTTGGACGCGGTGGCGAGCTCGACGTGCGTCTCGAGGCCGATCACCGGCTCGTACCGGCTTACGGCGTCCTCGTACTTCATGCCAGCACCTCCTCGGGCGGGGAGATGCGCTCGACCGCGGCCTCGAACGCGGCCGCAACGCGGTAGCAGCGGTCGTCGGCCAGCGCGGGGGCCATCACCTGCAGCCCCACCGGCAGCCCGTCCGAGAGCCCGCAGGGCACCGAGATCGCCGGCGTTCCGGCCAGTGACGCGGGCAGCGTGCACAGGTCGTTGACGTACATCGCCATCGGATCGGCAACTCGCTCGCCCAGCGGGAAGGCGACGAATGGCGAGGTCGGCGACACGAGCACGTCCGCGCGCTCGAACGCGGCGCCGAAGTCGCGCGAGATCAAGGTGCGCACCTTCTGCGCCTGCCCGTAGTAGGCCTCGTAGTAGCCGGAGGACAGCGCATACGTGCCGATCATGATCCGGCGCTTCACCTCAGGACCGAAACCGGCCTCGCGAGTGAGCGACATGACGTCTTCGAGAGAGTGCGCGCCGTCGTCACCGACGCGCAGGCCGTAGCGCACCCCGTCGAAGCGAGCGAGGTTGGACGAGCACTCGCTGGGCGCGATGAGGTAGTACGCCGCCAGCGCGTAGTCGAAGTGCGGGCAGCTGACTTCGACGATCTGCGCACCCAGTTCGCGTAGCTTGCCGACCGCAGCCTCGAACGCCGCCAGCACACCGGGCTGGTACCCCTCGCCGCCGAGTTCGCGGACCACACCGACGCGGACCCCGGCCAAGCTGGCTCGCTCGCCACCCTCACGGGCCGCCTGGACGACCGGCGGAAGCGGCTGCGGGATGGACGTCGAGTCGGACGGATCGTGCCCGCCGATCACCTCGTGTAGCAGCGCCGCGTCGAGGACGCTGCGGCCGAACGGTCCCGCCTGGTCGAGCGAGGACGAGAAGGCGATCAGCCCAGAACGCGACACACCGCCGTACGTCGGCTTGTGCCCGACGATGCCGGTGACAGCGGCGGGCTGCCGGATGGACCCGCCCGTGTCGGTCCCGATGGCGAGCGGCGCGAGGTAGCCGGCAACGGCAGCCGACGAACCGCCGGACGACCCGCCCGGGATGCGGTTGAGGTCCCATGGGTTGCGAGTGGGCCCGTAGGCGGAGTTCTCGGTGGACGAGCCCATCGCGAACTCGTCCATGTTGGTCTTGCCGAGCATCACGATGCCGGCGTCCTTGATCCGGCGGGAGATGGTGGCGTCGTACGGCGGCACCCAACCTTCGATGATCTTCGAACCGGCGGTCGTGGGCACGCCCTTGGTGACGACGACGTCCTTCATGGCGAGTGGCACACCTGCCAGCGGGCCGAGCACCGCCCCGGATGCGCGGGCGGTGTCGACGGCTCGGGCAGCCGCGAGGGCACCGTCGACGTCGACGTGCAGGAAGGCGTGCAGCGCTGGGTCCACCGATGTGATCCGGTCGAGGTGCGCTTGCGCGACCTCGACGGCGGCCACCTCGCCGGCCGCGATCAACCGCGCGAGCTCGCTGGCAGTCAGCTTCGTCAGCTCGCTCATGCCCTCACTCCGTTCGGGCATGCGGAGACGCAATGCCTATGGCTCGCTCGCAAGCGTCGCTCGCTCATGCTTC
>DATFTS010000047.1:0-2577 GCA_035261645.1 Jatrophihabitans sp.
CTGCTCGCCGCACGGTTCCTTCCGCCGACGAGCTAGGAGATCCGCTGTGCCTTTCAACCGGATGATTTCCGTCGTCGGCTGTCACGCTGCCGGCGAGACCATGTTCGAGAAGAAGCTCACCATGGAACGGGAACACGACCACATCCGCAGGATGCTGCTGTGCGAACCGCGGGGCAGCGTGTCGCGGCACGTCAACCTGATCGTCGCGCCGACGCGGGATGACTGCGACGCCGGCGTGATCATCATGGAACCGACCGAATACCCGCCGATGTCCGGCTCCAACACCATCGCCAGTGTCACCGTCCTTCTCGAGACCGGCATCGTCCCGATGACCGAACCAGTGACCGTCGTCCGGCTCGACATGCCAGGCGGTGTGGTCGTCGCAACGGCGACGTGCAGCGGTGGCAAGTGCGTTTCGGTCGAGTTCGAGAACGTGCCGAGCTTCGTCTACCAGCTCGACGCCGAGCTGCACGTCGACGGAGTGGGGACGGTGATCGCTGACGTCGCATACGGGGGCATGAACTACGCGATCGTCGCCGCGGAGCAGCTCGGGCTACGGGTGGACGCGTCCGAGGCACGGGAACTCGCGATCCTGGCCGACAAAATCCGGGTTGCCGCGCGCACCCAGCTTGAGATCGTGCACCCTGCCAACCCTGGCATCCGCGACGTCACCATGGTGCAGTTCGCCGGCCCGTACCAAGGGTCAGGACGGGTGACTCGCAACACCTGCGTGCTTGCACCGGGACGTTCGGACCGCAGCCCGACCGGCACGGGTACGTCCGCGCGCATGGCGGTGCTCCGCGCGCGCGGCCTGATGGACGTTGGTGACACGCTGATTCACAGCTCGATCATCGGCTCCCAGTTCGTCGGCACGGTCAAGGCCGACACCTCGATCGGCGACGTCCCCGCGATCATTCCGACGGTGAAGGGCAGCGCATGGATCACCGGCTTCCATAACTACGTCGTGGACACCAGCGATCCGTTTCCGACCGGGTACGTGGTGGCAGACACCTGGGGAGTGACGGGGTCGCTCGACCAGTGATGTGATCGTCGCGTCGAGTGGCTGCGCCCGTCGGACATCCGGCCAGCGGTCGCTGCTACCCCCCTGATAGCGCGACGGATTGATTCCGGGTACCTGCGATGCCCTCCCGCCCGCAGCGCGCCACGGTGGTGCAATGACCGTCACGATCGTCGCCGTAGTCGTCTTTGCGCTTGTGTGTGTCGGCGCCGACGTCGTCCACGACGGCATCGTGACGCGCTGGCGCGCACGCCGGCGGGTTCGTGTCCGCCGCGGCGGTATCGGTGACCTCGACGCCGCCCTGTCCCGCCGGGTCAGGATGCAGATTGATCGACAGCTCGCCGCGGCCCATGCCCGCATCGCGGGTGAGCTCGACGCGCGCACGCCATGGGCGCTGAGGGAGCTGGTCGGGACGTCAGCGCTCTCGGTCTCCTGGCTGAATTCGGAGCACGGCGAACGAACGCTGCGAGTGACAATGTCCGACGAGTCGGAGCTTGTGCTCGGGTCGATCGCCGAGCCGCCTCGCCGGGAGCTGATTCGGATGCTGCGCGATGGCCCCGCGCAACTGGTGAGCGTGTGGCGCGACGCGGTCGCCTTCCGGCTGCAGTTCGAGGACCTGTCGGGGACACAGTGCGCCGTTTGGTCCCGAGTGGTGCGCGTGATCGACGATGCGACGGCCGGCCGCAGCGGATCATGACCTGACTCGCACACCGCTGTGGCACAGTCAGCGATGTGAGCTCTGCGCTGCGTGAACTGCTGTCCCGACACGTCGAGGCGGGGACGATTCCCGGTGCCGTGGCCCTCTTGGGTGGCCCGGACGCCGAGGTCGTCGCCGTCGGCCGCGCGTCCGTCGACGGCGAAACGATGCGTGACGACGCGATCATGCGAATCCAGTCCATGACCAAGGTCATCACGGCGGTTGCTGCCCTGCGTCTGGTCGAGGCGGGGCGTATCGACCTCGACCAGAGCCTTGTCGAATGGCTGCCGGAGTTGGCGGATCGCACGGTGCTACGCAGCCCGACGGCCGATCTTGACGACAAGGTGCCGGCCGATCGCCCGATCACGTTGCGCCATCTGCTGACCAATACCTGCGGCTACGGCATGATCATCGAGGCCTCGCCGTTGCAGCAGGCGATGGCCGGGAACGGGACAGAGGCAGGCCCTGAGCCACCGGCGATGGGCGCCGACGAGTGGCTCAGCCGGCTCGCGGAGTTGCCGCTTGCGTTCCAGCCGGGTGAGGGGTGGCGCTACCACCATTCCTTCGGCGTGCTGGGCATTCTGATCTCACGGATCACCGCCCGCCCGCTCGGCGATCACCTTGCCGACGACCTGTTCACGCCGTTAGGCATGACGGACAGCGGGTTCTTCGTGCCCGCCGGCAAGCTGGACCGCCTGCCGGCGGCGTATCGACACAGTGCCGAAGGGTTGGCCGAGACCGAGCCGGCCGGTGGTGGTTTCTACGCGGGGCCGCCGCCGTTCGACGTGAGCCACGCTGAGCTGGTCTGCACGGCACGAGACTTTCACCGCTTTCTCCGGATGCTCGCCGAGGGGGGAGTGGT
>DATFTS010000048.1:0-4659 GCA_035261645.1 Jatrophihabitans sp.
ACGGTGGTCAGCGCGGCGAAGGTTACTTGTGCGAATGCCGGCAGGCGCGCCCGACTCGCGGCCGCCGCGACCACCAGTGCCAGGGGGACCGCCAGATAGTCGCAGTACGTGTAGAACCACGTGCTGGTGGCGAAGAACACCACCAGTTCGAGTCCGAGCATTACGACCATCGCGCGGCCAAGTGGCGTTCGCGCGGCGAGGACGCAGCAGAGCACGACCAGACAGCCGAACGCGATCACGAGCAGCTGAACACCCGGGCGTGAGGTGATGCTGTCGTCGTTGAACCGGTCTCCGACGAGTTGGCTGAGCCCCGACATCTTGTCGACGCGCGTGTGTACCGAGACGTCGTTGGAGCTTCGTTGCAGCTGCGCGGTGACGATCGAGCGGAACATCCGCGACCCAGCAACAGCGAGGAACGGGACGTCGATCACCAGGCAGGTCGCGACAAGCGCCCCGAGCATCATGGCGGCGCGTCGCAGGGCACGATCGGCGAGGCACTGCCACACGACGATCACCCCGATCGGGACAGCCCACCAGATCTTCACATTGATGAGGCACCCGAGCGCCACCCCGCAGACAAGCGCCGAGCGCCGGGTGTCGGCGCTGCGGGACGTCGCGACCGCGGCCAGCGCGATGAGCAGGAAGAAGTTGCCGAGCGGCTCCAGCCGGGTGAGGAACTCGGCGGTGATCGCGCCCGTCCACGCCGCGTACATGAGGCCGCCCGCGACCGCGGCACCGCGTGGCAGACCGAAGCGCTGGGCCACCCGGACCACGAGCACCGCGTTGAACGCCCCGAGGAGCGTGTAAGCGAGATTGGCGGTGATGAAGCCCGCGTGATCGCTGGTGAGCCGGCCGAGCAGCGCGAACGGCACGGTGACGATCGCGATCAAGGGCGGGTGGACCAGGACGAAGTCGTGATACGGCATGCGCCCGTGCGTCAGCGCATCGGCCGCTCCGTAGTACACCGCCGGGTCGTAGTAGAAGTTGCCGCCGAATCCGCCGTCGCCGACCACGACCCAGAGCCGCGCCGCGAGCGCCGCGGCGAACACGAGCGCCTCGTACGGAATGCGGCCGAACATGCCGGCGCGCTGCGTCAGCTCGGCGCGGCGCGCGACGGTGGAGACGGGTGGCGCCGACACGCTAAGCCATGTGGTGCACTTCGTAGTTGCCGAAGCGCGTGTTGCCCGCTACGTCATCAGGGAACACTCCGTGGCGCACCGCTCGGGCCACCGCGGGCACATAGCGCTGCACGGTGTAATCGCAGGTGAAGCTCAGCTTGTCTGCGATCTTGGCGAACGAGACGCGGTAGTTGCGCGGGTCGGTGTCGCCGGCCTTGTAGTCGACCTCCACCGAGTCGAGGTGCTTTCGGATCTCGTCGACGATCATGCGTTTCGTGAACTGCTGCGAGTCATCGCCGACGTTGAAGACCTCGCCGTGCACGAGCTCACGCGGCTTGCCCAGCACGGTCATGACGGCCTTGGAGATGTCGCGCACATGGCAGTAGGGGCGCCACGTGTCGGCGTCGAACACGAGCAGGCTGTTCCCGGACGCCAGCTCAAGGACGAATTGGGAAACGGTGAGGTCGAAGCGCATCCGCGGCGACAGACCGTACGCCGTCGCCAGCCGAAGCACGGTTCCCGAGAAGGCGGAGCCGGCGCATTTGTCGAGCAAGTACTGCTCGACGGCGATCTTGTTCCGCGCGTAGAGCGACTGCGGGTTGAGCGCGCTGTCTTCTGTCGCCAAGGCCTCCGACTCATGGATGCCGTAGTTGCTGCAGGTCGACGCGAACACCAAGCGCTGCACGCCGACCTCATCGAGCGCATCGATGAGCTGAAAGCTCGCGTCCTCGTTCACGCGGGTGGCGAGGTCCGGGTACTTCTTGCAGATCGGGTCGCCCACCAGGGAGGCGAGCAGCACCACGTCTGTGACCTCGTGCGCGGCCCGCAGCACCGTATCGCGATCGCAGAAGTCCCCGCGGACGAACGTCATGCCCTCGCGGTCGAGCAGATGCTGCACCGCGAAGCCGTTGTCGTAGATGAGCTGATCGAGCACCCGCACGGTCGCGCCCGCGTCGAGCAGTTGGTCGGCGAGTATCGAGCCGATGTAGCCGGCACCACCGACGACCAGGACCGAGCGTCCCCGAAGATCCATGCCATGACTCCTTGCAGTCACGAGAGGTAGCGAAGTACCGCGTCGATGACGCGCGACTGGTCGGCGTCGCTGAGCTGGGTGGAGCACGGCAGCGAGACGCCGCGCGCGAAGAGGTCCGCGCCGAGTGTGCCGCCCACCCGTGCGGCGTGGGCGTACGGAGGTTGCGCGTGCAGCGGTCGCCACAGGGCACGCGCCTCGATACCCTCCGCGGCGAGGTGCTGCAGCAGCCGATCGCGTTGCTCCGTGTCGCGCATCAGCACGGAGTACAGCCAATAGGTCGACTCGTAACCGTCAAGGCGCGGGGGCAGCACCACGTCCATCCCGGCGAACGCCTCGTCGTAGCGCCGCGCGATCTCCCGCTTGCGCGCGATGAAGCCGCCGAGCCGCTCCAGCTGCGCGATGCCGATTGCGGCGGCCACGTTCGTCAGCCGGTAGTTGTATCCGACCTCGTCATGCAGATAGCCCACATCGGGGACCTTCGCCTGCGTGCTGAGGTGTCTCGCCCGCGCCGCGAGCGCCTCGTCGTCAGTGACGAGCATGCCGCCGCCGCCCGTCGTCGCGATCTTGTTCCCGTTGAAGGAGAACGCGCCTACCGCGCCGACCGACCCGGTGTGCCGCCCGGCCAGGGGACCGGCCGACCATGTCGCGCCGAGCGACTCGGCTGCATCCTCGAGCACGGGTATGCCGAACCGATCACAGGTCTCGACGATCTCGGCGAGCCGAGCCGGCTGGCCGAGGACGTGCACGACCTCGACGGCGGCAGGCAGCCGCTCGCCCACGCTGGCCCGGCGGTCCAGCTCAGCGGCGAGCAGTGTTGGGTCGAGGTTCCAGGTCGAGCTGTCCGAGTCGACGAGCAGCACGTCCGCTCCCTGGTAGCGGACCGGGTTCGCGGACGCGACAAAGGTGAAGTCAGAGACCGCGACCAGATCGCCGGAGCGCACGCCCAGCACCCGCAGGCCGAGGTGCAGTGCAGCGGTGCCGGAGGCGCAGGCGACCGCGAACCGCGCGCCCACCGCGGCCGCGAACTCGTGTTCGAAGCGGCTGACGAGCGGGCCGACGGAGGACACGAACCCGGACTCGACAGCCTCCAGGACGAGCTCGCGCTCGCGCGTGCCGATGTTCGGGATCGACAGCGGCACCCGGTTGTCGACCAGGTCGGCGCCCGGCTTCATGCGCGCCCGTTCGCGCGTGCGAGGTCGGCGGGCGTGCCGACGTCGATCCAGTCCGACTGGAGCTGCCACGCGGCCACCCGCTTGCCCGTGTCCAGGCAGGCCTGGATGAGCTGCGGCATCGTGCTCGGTTCCTCCGGCCGGACGAGGTCGAGGACGCTCGGTGCCAGGGCATACACGCCGGCGTTGATCTCCCGGGTCACCGTCGGCTTCTCCTCGATCGTCCGTACCCAGTCGCCGTCGACCCCCACGACACCGAACGGGATCTCATGTTGGTAGGCACGCGTGGCGACGGAGATCTCGGCGCCGACCCGGTCGTGGAACGCGACCAGGTCCTCGGGCTGGAACTGCACCATGAGATCACCGTTCATGACCAGAAGCGGCACGTCGAGGTCGGGCCGCACCGTGCGGAAAAGGCCGAGCGAGCCGGCCGTGCCAAGGGGCTGCTGCGGGTCCTCCCGCAGATAGGTGACGTTACAGCCGAAGCGCGCGCCGTCGCCCAGGCGCTCCTCGATCTGCTCGGCCAGGTGGTTGACGCTGACGTAGAGCTCGTGGACTCCACCGCCCACGAGGTTGAGGATGATCCACTCGAGGATCGGCCGCCCGGCGACCTCGACGAGCGGTTTCGGCATCTCCCGGGTCAGAGTGCCGAGGCGGGTACCGCGTCCGCCGGCCATGACAACGGCCGGGGTCGGCAGCGGCTCGACGCCCACGACGTCGGACAAGGTGTGCAGACCGAGCACCCGCCCATCCGCGTCGAGTTCAGGTATCGCGGAGATGCGCAGCGCCCGCATGAGGTCGAGGACGAGAGCGCGGCCGGACCCCGCGGCAACGGTCTGCGGGCGCGTGGTCGCGAAGGGGAGCGCGGGGTCGGGCAGCGCCGCGCCGCCGAGCAGAGCGCGCCGCACGTCGCCGTCGGTGAGCAGTCCGACCAGCCGATCCGTGTCATCGACCAGTAGCGCCACCATCTGTCCGGACCGGTCGATGGTCGCCAACACGTCGCGCAGCGTGGCAGCCTGAGGCGCCTTCACGGCGTCGAGCGCGCGTCGCGTCATGCCGGTGCTCCTACCTGCGGCCGAGCGGGCACACCGACCACGGTGACGCCGGCGGGCACGTCATGCGTTACGACGGCGCCCGCGCCGATCACCGCGTCGTCACCGATCGTGAGGCCCTGAAGGATCGTCGCGCCGGCGCCGATGAGCACCCGGCTGCCGATCCGCACGCCACCAGAGATGTTCGCGCCCGGGTTCACCACGCTGCACGCGCCGATCAGTGTGTCGTGGCCTACGCCCGCGCGCGGGTTGATCAGCGCACCGGTTTGCAGCGTCACGTCCGTCGT
>DATFTS010000049.1:0-18191 GCA_035261645.1 Jatrophihabitans sp.
CTTCAGGCCCTGTTCCGTCGCCAGCGGCCCGACGTCGGTGTCGGGGTCCATCGGGTCGCCGACCTTCAGCGCACGGATCTTCTCGGCGAAGAGCCGGGTGAACTCCTCGGCGACGTCGCGGTGCACGAAGAACCGCTTGGCGGCGATGCAGCTCTGCCCGTTGTTCTGGTTGCGCGCGGTGACCCCGACCGACGCGGCCCGCTCGAGGTGCGCCGAGGGCATGACGATGAACGGGTCGCTGCCGCCGAGTTCCAGCACGGTCTTCTTGATCACGTCACCGGCGACCGAGGCGACCGACCGCCCGGCCGGCGCGCTGCCGGTGAGCGTCGCCGCGGCGACGCGGTCGTCGCGCAGCACCTTCTCCACGGTGCTCGAGCCGATGAGCAGGGTCTGGAAGACGTCGGCCGGGAAGCCCGCCTTGCGGAACAGCTCCTCGAGGTAGAGCGCGGTCTGCGGCCCGTTGCTCGCGTGCTTCAGCAGGCCCACGTTGCCGGCCATGAGAGCCGGCGCGGCGAAGCGCATCGCCTGCCACAGCGGGAAGTTCCAGGGCATGATCGCCAGCACCACGCCGAGGGGTTGGTAGGTGACGAACGCCTCCTCCGCGCCAACCGCGTCAGCGTCCACCGGCCTGTCGGTCAAGAACTCCGCCCCATGCTGGGCGTAATAGCGCAGCGCCTTGGCGCACTTGGCTGCTTCTGCTTTCGCGGCCGCCAGCGTCTTGCCCATCTCGAGCGTCATCAGCTCCGCAACACGGTCCTGCTCGTCATCGAGCACGTCGGCTGCCGCGCGCAGCCACCCGGCCCGCTCGTCGACGCTGGTCAGCCGGTACGACTCGAACGCGTCCGACGCCCGCTGCAGCCTGTGCTGCACTTCCGCATCGGTGAGCGCATCGAAGCTCTTCACGAGTTCACCGGTCGTCGGATTGATCGTCGCAATTCCCATGGCTCTGCACCCCTCGCCGGGTCGATCGTCTGTGTCACCACCAGCTTCCCGCTTCGGACCGGGCACCAACCAGAGCGCCGACACGATCACCGGCCGGCTGAGGCGCAACGATAGGGTTCCGACCGGTGCGCTCGACGCCCGTCCCCGAGTCCATGTCCGAGGAGAACCGTTGTCGTCAACTTCAGCCGCCGCACATCCGCGCCTCGTCCTTGCCGACCTCGTACCTGGCACGCTCGTCCGAGACATCGGACTTGTCGTCGCCGGCGCCGGGCTCACCGGACTGGCGGCGCAGGTGTCGGTCCATGTTCCGTCGATCACGCCGGTGCCGTTCACCCTGCAGACGCTTGCGGTGCTGCTCACCGGAGCTGCCCTCGGCACCGTGCGCGGATTGCTGTCGATGACGCTGTACCTCGCCGCCGGGTCTGCCGGCCTGCCGTGGTTTGCCAACCACTCCCACGGCTGGGCGGGGAGCCCGAGCTTCGGCTACATCATCGGGTTCGTTGTCGCCGCCGGCGTGGTCGGTGAGCTTGCTCGCCGCGGTAACGACCGCAAGGTGATGTCCGCAATCGGCCTGATGGCCGTCGGGGATGCGATCGCACTGACAATCGGGTCCATCTGGCTGGCGAGCGACCTGCACATCTCGATGAGCAAGGCCATCGAGCTCGGTGTCACGCCGTTTCTCATCGGCGATGCACTGAAGATCGGTGCGGCTGCGCTCATCCTGCCGATTGCGTGGAGGCTGGTCCGCGACTGACCCGCCCCTGGGCCGGGTGGACACATCTTCGCTCCGGATACTGGACGGGTGCGGATCTCCCGGCGGGTTGCGTGGTTCCTGATCGCGTTCGGCGTGTGGTCGTGGGTCATCTGGCCGACGTTCCTCAAGAACATCTGGAACGACCCGCGCTCGTGGAATCACGGCATGACCGGTTTCTTCGCCGTACACCTTGTGCTGGTCGTCGTGTCGCTGGCGCTCGGCACAATCATCGGCGCGCTTGGCGTGCGGTCGCTGACGGCAGCCCGGCTCCGCTAGGGCCCGGTCGGGCTCGCCGCTGCGACGCCGGCCTCAGCCGACCGGCGCCCAGCTGCCACTGGCCACCGATGCGAACACGGCTTCGGTGATGACTGCGGCACGGTGACCGTCGGCGAAGGTGGGCAGCCCGTCCGGCGGCTCGCCCGCGATTGCCCGATACACGTCGGCGACGAGCGCGTCGAAGCAGTCCTGGTAACCCTGCGGGTGGCCGGCTGGCACGCGGTCGAGGCGGCGCGCGTCGGGAGAGGTGAACCCGGCGCCGCGTTCGAGACCGACCGAACCCTCGGCCGTCCCCATCCACAACCGGTCCGGCCGTTCCTGCTCGAAGCCGTACGAGGTCTGCTCGGTGTCGACGAACAGCTCGAGCCGGTTCTTGCGGCCCCACGACACCTGGCTGACCCGCAACGATCCCGTGGCGCCGCCCGCCGTGCGGAACACGAGCGCGACGAGGTCCTCGGTCGGCTGCGCGACACCGCGGTCGTGCACCGTCGCAGCCGTCGCGACCAGCTCACTGATCCGGTCGCCGGTGACGAACTCGGCAAGATCGCACCAGTGGATGCCGATGTCGGCGAACGTGCGGGACGGGCCCCCGACGTCCGGTACGGCGCGCCAGTTCGTGGCATTCCGGTCGGCCAGCCAGTCCTGCAGGTAGCAACCGTGCAGCAGCGAAACGCGTCCGGCGGCACCGTCGCGCACCCGCGCCCGCAGCTCCCGAACGGCGCCGTAGAAGCGGTAGGCGAAAGGCACGGCGTGCACGACACCGCGGGCCTGCGCGGCCTTCAGCATCGCGGCGGTCTCGGCCGAATTGACGCCGAGCGGCTTCTCGCAGATGACGTGCGCGCCGGCCTCGAGCGCGAACCCGACCTGCTCGGTGTGCAGCGCGTTCGGCGTGCATATATGCACCAAGTCGGGCCGAGAGGACTCGAGAACGGCTGCCAGCGACGTCGACGCCAGCTCCACCTGCCACGCCTGCGCCGCCCGCTGCGCGCCCTCCTCAGTGTGGCCGACGACCCCTACGACCCGGCCACCCGCACGGCGTACCGCGCGCTGGTGCACCTCACCCATGAAGCCGGTCCCCACGATGACCGAGCGTGGCGACGCGAACCTCGTCACGTGCCCGCGCTCGCGTTCGTGCTTGCCTGCTCGACGACGGCTGAAGAACATAGCCACATCATCGGCGATCGCGTGAGCGGCGAGGAAGCACGGTGTCGACCAGCAACCCGGGGTGATCGGTCGTGCCGCGCATGTCGATAAGCGTCCGAGAGCGGACCACGACTGCCGGGCTCGTCACCGCGTCCTGGCGGGCGCCGTCGTCCGCACGCTGATAGCCGTGAGGCAGGCAGGCCTGCGGGCCAGGTGAGTGGTTGGCCGGAAGGTTGAGATCTGCGCCGAGGATGACGGGCGCGTCGCCGTTTTGGCGGCGGATCCTCGGAACAACCGAATTCAAGAAGTAGCGGCACTGGGCCAGCGCGATCGCTGTGCTGGTGCTGGCTGTGTGCGTGGTGCAGGCAGCGAACTGGGTGGCCAGATCGATGCACATCCAAACGCGCTCCTCTGAGTCAGTGACGTCCTGGATCGGGTAGATCCCGCCGTAGGTGCGGTAGCCGGGGGTTCCGGACGGGACCAGGGCGAGGACGCCGTCGCCGAACTGCTGACCATTTACGCACCGGTATGGTCCATCGGTGCGGCGGTCGGCCGCCGGTTTGAAGGCCGAAGCGACCGTCGCCCTACGGTGCGTGGCGGACATCGCCCGCTCCAGCACGGACACGTCCTCGCGGCAGACCTCGTTGAGCGTGACGACGTCCGGCCGTAGCGCATGGATCAGCGCAGCTGCCATGATTACCGACCGGCCGCCGGTGTAGCACTCAGCGATTCCGCTGTCGCACAGATTCATCTGTAGGACGCCCACGTGCGCGCCGCCCGTATCGCTCGAGCCCGTCGGACGGACCACGCTGCTCGCGAGACTCGACGCGCGGCCGGACGTGGTGCACCCCGCGATCAGGACAACCGAGCAGGCCACGCAGCACGCCGCGGCCAGTATCTGCCACGTCCCGCTCACTGATCGAAGCCGCATACGACCATCCAAATCCAACAGCGGACCGGCGCGCACAGGCCGCTATACCGCGTTACACGCGGCGCGCTGGTCACACGGTTCAACCCTCCAGGCGCGGGCCGGCGAAGCGCTTGGCGCGCCGGTCACCGTGAACCCTTGTCACCTCGGATGCGTATGCCTCGGTGGCAGCGGCGGTCGACGACAGGGGCCCCCTCGGTGCGCACGATTCGAATCGCGGCGATCCTCGGATCGCTCGCCACGGCCGCCCTGCTGGGCATCGTCGCCGGCACGGCTGGGCTCGGCCTCGGCGGCTGGCTGGTCGGACTGGTCGTCGGTTGGGCAGCGACGGCACTGATGGCCGTGGCCCGACTGCGCAGCGAAAAGCCAGCAATCTTCCCGGCCGACTGGGTCACCCTGACCAGGGCGCTGCTGAGCGCCGGCGTCGCGGGATTGGTCGCCGATTCCATGAACCGATCGGTGTCAATCACCGCGATCGTCACGCTGGCCACGATCGCGTTGGTTCTCGACGCGGTCGACGGACCAGTGGCGCGCTGGACGTACACGGCCTCCCCGCTCGGCGCCCGGTTCGACGGCGAGGTCGACGCCTTACTCATCCTGTTACTCAGCATCGAGGTGTTTCAGGTTTACGGCACGTTGGCCAGTTGGGTGCTCGTCATCGGTGCCGCCCGATATCTGCTTCTGCTGGGCGGTTGGCTGGTGCCCTGGCTCGCCACGCCGTTGCCGCCCCGGTACTGGCGCAAGGTCGTGGCCGCGGCCCAGGGCATCGCACTCGGCGTTGCTGTATCTGGGGTGGTCAATCCGTTCACTAGCCTGCTCCTGGTCGGCGTCGCCCTGGCACTGCTCATCGAGTCCTTCGGTCGCGACATCATCTGGCTGTTCCGCGTCGGCGCCGGCCCGCTAACTCAGCGGGTAGCAGGGATCGTGACGGCGCTCATCTCAGTCGGGATCCTCTGGGGCGCCCTGGTCGTCCCGGACCGCCTCGGGCGGCTCACGCCGGCGGCGTTCGTCCGCGTCCCGATCGAGGGTCTGGCAGTGGTCGCCCTGGGTTTGCTCCTGCCGTCCCGCGCGCGCCGCGTGATGGCGACGGTGGTCGGATTCCTGATCGGCCTGATCACCATCATGAAGGTTCTCGACATCGGCTTCTTCGTGGAGCTCGACCGCCCGTTCGACCCGGTCGTGGACTGGTCCAATCTGCAACCAGCGATCGGCGTCGTACGCGATTCGATCGGCGCCAGGGCTACCAACATCTTTCTTGCCGTCCTTGCGCTCGCCGGAATACTGACGGTCGCACTGATCACCGCGGCAACCGTCCGGGTCTGCACGGTCACCGCCCGATACGAGCGCAAGTCGGCCGGCGGGATCGCGACCCTCGGGTTGGTGTGGGCGGTGAGCGCGGCGCTGTCGCTGCAACTTGTCCCGGGAGCCCCGTTCGCCTCGACGACCACCGCCAGCGTCACGGTCTCGCACGTGCGCGACGCCACCGCGGCGATTCGGGACCAACAGCATTTCGAGCACGCCGTCCACCTCCCCGATCCCGCGGCCCGGGTGCCCGCATCGGACCTGCTCACCGGATTGCGTGGCAAGGACGTTCTGGTCGTGTTCGTCGAGAGCTACGGGCAGGTCGCCGTCCAGGGCTCCGGCTTCTCGCCGGGCGTCGATGCCATCCTGCGCCAGGACACCGCGTCGTTGGCGCAGGCCGGCTGGTCCGCGCAAAGCGCCTGGGTCACGTCCCCGACGTTCGGCGGCATCAGTTGGCTCGCCCACTCCACCCTGCAATCCGGGCTGTGGGTCACCAGCCAGCAGCGTTACAACCAGCTCATGGCCAGCAAGCGGCTCACCCTCAGCGGCGCGTTCAAGAAGGCGGGCTGGCACACCGTCAGTGACATTCCCTCCGACAACCGGCCCTGGCCGGATGGCAGGTCGTTCTATCACTACGACCAGCAGATGAACAGCCTGAACGTCGGATACAAGGGTCCGAGGTTCAGCTACGCGAAGATCCCCGACCAGTACACGTACAACAAGTTCGGGCAGCTCGTGCTCGCGCCCGGGCACCGCCCCGTGATGGCCGAGATCGATACGGTTTCCTCGCACGAACCGTGGACCCCATTACCGCACATGGTGCCCTGGGACCGACTCGGCGACGGCTCGATCTACGGCCCGATGAAGACGCAAGGTCTAACGCCGGCCGAGGCCTTCCGCAGCGATGCCACCGTGCAACGGCTCTACGGGCAGTCGATCCAGTACTCCTTGCAGGCGCTCACCTCGTGGGTCGTCAGATTGAATGACCCGAACCTGGTGGTGGTCATGCTGGGCGACCATCAACCGGCGACGGTGGTCAGCGGGAACACGCCCACCCATTCGGTGCCGATCTCGATCATCGCCCATGATCCTTCCGTCTTCCGGCAAATCGCCTCGTGGCACTGGCAGGACGGCCTCCGGCCGAGTCCGTCCGCCCCGCTCAAGCAGATGGACGCGTTCCGCGATCAGTTCCTCAACGCCTTCAGCGCGAAACCAACTCGATCGTCCAGCCCGGCCCTGAGCGCGCCGCCGCCCTGAACGCGCGAACGTGGCCCGACGCACCGGCCGAGCACGTCGGCGATGACTCAGTGTTTGTAGGCAACCAACATGAACTTGCGTATCCGGCCACGGCCGAGCCAATCAATCCACAACTCGTGGGCGGCGATCAACTCGGCCAGCGCCCGCGTTCCGATCCGGCGGCTGATCTCGCCCGCGTCGGCTCGAAACGCACGCAGCAACGCCGCCGCCGTCGCGTAATGCGCCGCCGTGCACTCCTCGGTCCAGGACACACTTAGTCCTACCTCAGACAGCAGCGCCGTCAGATCGAACAACTCGATCGGCCAGACCGTGTCAGCATCGGGCATGCTCGCCCACTCGTCCGCGGTCAGCGGTGCGCCCGCCTCGACGGTGCAGGCAAAGCGACCGTGCGGTTGCATGACCCGAGCTAGCTCAACGAAGAGGGCGCGCTTGTCGCGAAAGGCGAGCAACGTCTCGAGCAGCAACACGACTTCGAACCGGCCGCCTGGCAGCGGAGGCACACGTGCCCGCTCGAACCGGCAAGGCAGGTCGGCCGCCAGCTCACGGGCCATCTCCAGTGCGCTCGCCGAGTAGTCAACGCCCAGGTAGCGGCAATCCAGTTCCCTCGTGATTTGCCGTCCAGGCCCGGCGATGCCGCAGCAGATATCGAGCACCCCGGTGCCTGGACCGATGCCGGCGCGTCGGCCCAGGAGACAGATCTCGCTGGCGCGCATGAAGCTCTCCTGACCGACATACTCGCCCGCCGGGTATGCGGCGTCCCGAGCGGGCCGTAGGGCTGTCGCAAACGAAGCGCGTTCGTCCTGGCGCACCGATCGTCCTTCCAACGGAGAGTTCGTGCCCCGCCGACCGTCCGTACGGCGGCGCGAAGTCACTGGTTCAACGCGGCGCGACCATCGGCCCTTCGAACCAACCGAACCCCCGTCGTCGTTTGTTGGACGTGGTTGCATCACGAGTTTCGGGTTCGGTGAGTGCGCGGTGGCTCGCGCTGCGGGAACCGGCCGACCGTGCTGCCAGATCGACAATGCTCGTGACCGAGTTGCGCCGTCACCTACCCGAGAAGGCACCGCTCGTCGTACACGACCTGGGCTGCGGGACTGGGTCGATGCTGCGATGGTTGGCGCCGCTGCTGCCCGGCCCACAGCGATGGACGGGCCACGACCGGGACCAGGAACTGCTCGCGACGCTCAGCACGTCGACGCCGGTCCGAGATTCCCACGGCGGGACCGTCACCGTCGACATGCACGCGTGCAACCTGGCCGAACTCCGGCCGGACGAGCTCACCGGCGCGTCGCTCATCACGGCATCGTCGCTGCTGGACATGCTGTCCGCCGCCGAACTCGAACGCCTCGCCACGGCCTGCCTCGCGGCCGAGTGTCCCCTGCTGCTGACTCTTTCGGTCACCGGCCACGTCGAGCTGCGCCCAAGTGACCGCCAGGACGAGCGAATTCGGCACGCGTTCAACGCGCACCAGCGACGTATCACCAGCGACGGCCGAACACTGCTCGGACCCGATGCGGTGCCGGCAGCGATCACGCTGTTCGCCGAGCGCGGCGCAACGGTGTTGTCCGCACCAAGCGTCTGGCAACTACGGGCCGGTGACCGCGCGCTGATCAATGAGTGGCTAACCGGGTGGGTTGGAGCAGCGTGCGGACACGATCCGGCACTGGCTCGCTCGGCCCGGGATTATCTTCGGCGCCGTAGTGCGGCCGACGGACACCTCGACGTGACGGTCCACCACCGCGACCTGCTGATCATGCCGTGAACGGTCCGCAACGAACCCCTCGGCGCACTGACATGGATCCGCAGCCGAGCGGTTGAACTATGTGCCCGGCCGACCCGTATGAACTCGTGTGGCCTGATTGTTCTCAATCCCGCTCGGAAATCGGGCCGATCGTCCGCCGCTTCGGCCCGATCCTCCGCCGCTTCGGGCCGTCGTTGCTACGCCTGGCCGCCGGCGTCACCGTGCTGTGGTTCCTCTGGCGGCAGCTGGGCGGGGCGCCGTTCAGGGACGGGCTGCGCGCGGTCACTTGGCAGGCGGTCGTGGCCGCGGTCACGCTCACTGTGCTGACCACGGTGTGTTCGGCCTGGCGGTGGCGGGTCGTCGCCCGGGCACTCGGCGTCGACATTGGCCTGCCAGGCGCAGTCTGCGCCTACTACCGTTCCCTGTTCCTCAATTCCGTGCTCTTCGGCGGGGTTATCGGCGACGTGCACCGGGCGGTCACGCATGGCCGGCGAGCCGGAGACGTGCCGCTGGGACTGCGCGCCGTGGCGTGGGAACGGCTGTGCGGTCAGGTTATCCAGGCCGCGGTGACCGCGGTCGTGTTGCTAGCCGTGCCGTCGCCGGTCCGGCCCGCGCTGCCGTACTTTCTGGCGGGCGTCGCGGGCATAGCCGGGTGCGCTCTGCTGGTCATGCGTGGCGCTGCTCGCCGTGGCCGGTCGCGGCTGGTACGCGCCGCCCGCGCCGTTTCCGCTGACCTTCGTCACGGCGTGCTGGCCCGAGCGGTGTGGCCTCAGCTCATGCTGGCCTCGGTGCTGGTCGTCGCCGGGCACACTGCCACGTTCGTCATCGCGGCCCGGGTCGCCGGCAGCACCGCACCCCTGAGCGAACTGGTCGCGCTGCTGCTGGTGGTCCAGAGCGCAATGGTGATCCCCCTTGCTATCGGCGGGTGGGGGCTGAGGGAAGGAGCCGCCGCCTGGGCCTTCGGCGCAGCCGGGCTCGGCGCGGCCACCGGCGTCACGGTCGCCATCCTCTATGCGGTACTCATGCTGGCCGCAGTTGCCCCAGGCGCGGGTCTGCTGCTGACAGACGCCGTTCGCCACCTGCGGGATCAGGAACAACAGGGCGAGTCAAGACGACCCGATCCGGCGCCGCTGACGATGGAGGCCGTTCGTGGCTGACCGGCCTACCCCGCAACCCGAAAAATGATCAACACGAGGTCTGCCCGATGACAATCAGAACCGAAAGCCGCATAACAATCACCAACAACGTCCGTGAGGTATGGGCGTATGTCTGTGACGTCGGACGCTGGCCGGAATGGGCACCAACGGTTCTCGAATGCTGGGTTCTCGGAGGAGCTCCGCTTCAGCCCGGCTCGCAGGTGCAGCAGCGGGCGAAGGCGATACTCGGGTTGACTCGCGTCCGCAGCCAGCAGGTGACCGCCGTCGATGCGCCCCGCTACGTGGCGTTCGCCGGGCCAATGGGTACGTCCGCGGCGCGCTGGGGAATGGAACTCGAGCAGGTGGACGATCGGCAGACCGATGCCACGATGTGGATCGAGATCGACCTCGCGGGCATCATGCGCGCGATCCCCGGCCGCACTCTCAAAGGCAGAGTTCAGCGCGTAAGCGATCACGAGATGGCGGCGATCAAGGCTGTGGTCGAGTCCGCTACCCCGGCCGGCGCGGAGTCCTAACGCGGTTCCAGCGCGACGCCACCGAGTTCGAGGAGCACAGCATGACCGAGATCGCCACAACGCGAGAGCACCTGATCAAGACATACCGCAAGAAGGCGAAGCACTACGACATCACCTCGCGGCTCTACCCCGTGCCCGGCTACCCCCAGCGGGCACAGCGCCTCCGGGCCGTACAAGCGCTCAGCCTTCGCGCGGGTGACAGCGTGATCGACATCGCGTGTGGCACAGGTCTGAACTTCCCGCTGATTGAGCAGGTGATCGGTCCCGGCGGCCGGATCGTCGGCGTCGATCTAACCGACGCGATGCTCGCCCATGCCCAGGATCGGATAGAGACGAACGGCTGGAGCAATATCAGCCTCGTGCAAGCCGACGCGGCCGACTTCGACTTCCCAACCGAGGTCGACGCGATCCTATCCACGTACGCCCTGTCGCAGGTGCCCGAGTGCGAAAAGGTCATCGCCCACGGCGCCGTGGCCCTCTCCGAAGGCGGACGCTGGGTCGTGCTGGATCTCAAGGTTCCCGACAACACGCCTCGGTGGCTAGCGCAACTCGGAACCGCCACTGTTCGGCCATTCGCCGCCATAGATGAGTGGATCATGCGCCGCCCCTGGGAGGCGATTCGCACCGCCATGCAGGACGAACTGGCCGATCCCTGCTGGACCGAGTTGTTCTTCGGAACCGCATTCCTCGCTGCCGGGTCGCGCGACCCCGGAACCTTCGGTGTGCGACCGCGGTACGAGTGAGTGTTGGCCGCTATCTGATCGGTGTCGCTGCGCTGCTGTGCGTGCTGGGCTCGCTGGGTGTCGGCGCCACCGCCTTACGGCGGTATTTCCTCCCGGCATGGGGCGGCGCCTATGCCCGCCTGGCCGAGATCGTCACCGGGTGCGCGCTGCTGGTCGCGATCATGGAAGTTCTCGGGACGGTAGGGCTGTTCAGGCTGGTCCCGGTGGTGCTGGGTTCGATCGCGGTCGGGTCGGCGCTGAGACTCGGCCTGACGTCGCGCTCCAGTGCGCGAGTCGTCCGCTCCCGCGCCGCGCGGCCGGGGATTACCCCCACCGTCCTCGCCCTCATATCGGTGGCCGGTCTGGTCGTTCTGCTGCTCCTATGGACGGGACGCAGCCTCCAGTCGTTCGAGCATGGGATCACCGGGCCTGATTCGATCGCATATCACCTGCCGCACGCGGCGTTCTATGCCCAGACCGGTCAGGTCCGGGCGATCCCCTACACCGATGACGCCTACCTGACCGGGCTGTACCCAGCCACCTCAGAGATGTTCCACGCGCTCGGCATCGTGCTGATGGGCAACGATGTGCTGTCGCCGGCCATCAACCTCATATGGCTTGCGCTCACGTTGCTCGCGGCCTGGTGTATCGGTTCTGTCCGAGGATTCGGCTCCACGTCGATGCTGGCGGCGGCGCTCGTCCTGGCGACGCCGATGATGGTCGGCAGTAATGGCGGAACTGCCGACAACGACCTTCTTGGTGTGTTCTTTGTTGTGGCGGCGCTGGCTCTGTGGATGCGGACGGCCGACATGCCCAGCACCGACAGGCGGGCGTACCGCGGCGGCAGCATCATCGCCGCCGTCGCGGGCGGACTGGCGCTGTCGGTGAGAATCAACCTGTTGCCTCCAGTGGGCGCAATCACGGTCGCGGCGATCGCGTTAGCGCCCAGCGGCTGGCGTCGGCGAGCGACCGGGTGGTGGATCGGGGGGTTGGTCCTCGCCGGTGGCTACTGGTATGCCCGTAACCTGATCGCGCTCGGGAACCCGCTGCCGTGGTTCAGCTTCGGCGTACTGCCGACGCCCCACCCGCCGCCACTGCAGCACGGCAACAACTACTCCCTGGCCGACTACGCCTTCCATCCTCGGATCCTGCGCCACTGGCTGATTCCGGCGTTGAACCTGAACTTCGGGCCCTGGTGGCCGGCGTTGGTCGCCGCGGCTGTGGTCGGTCCTCTCGTGTGCCTCCTCTCCAAGGGCGACCGTGTGATCCTGGCTGCGGCTCTGATCGCCTTGGCCTCCCTGGTCGCGTACCCATTGACTCCGCTCACGGCATGCGGGCCCTGGGGACATCCCTCCTGCTTGGCCTCCAACATCCGTTTTGGAGCTCCCGCACTGACGTTGGCGCTCGCCGTGACGCCCCTGGCGCTGCTGTTCAGGAGTAAGCCGGGCCGCTTGGCGGTGGCGGCCGGGCTCACGACGCTGTTCGTGGCCACCGTCGCCCTGCGCCGCCTCTGGACAGCGGACTACAACCTGAGCGGCGCCCACGCCGCATTGGTACCGGTACTGGTGGTGGCGGTGATCGTGGTGCTCAGACCGTGGTCGCTGATCCCGCTCCGCCGCCCGCTGGTCCGCGCCACCGCCGCGACGGTGGCTCTCTCGCTCGTGCTGGCCGGGGTCGCCGTGGGCTACTCGGGCACCCGGGATTACCTGAGGCACCGATATACCGACACGAACGCGCGGTTCGCCATCTCCACGGTGTGGCGCTGGGCTCGGGGCTTGCACCACGCGCAGATCGCCCTGGCGGGTACCTTCGGCTGGTTCTTCAGCTATCCCCTCTGGGGTCTCGACGATTCCAATCGCGTCGCGTACATGGGCCAGCGCGGTCCCAATGGCTCGTTTCGGCCCATCACCAGCTGTCAGGCCTGGCGCACGGCGCTGAACCGCGGGCACTACCAGTACGTGGTCACCACCGCCAACGCGGTCCTCTTCACGACGCAGGTCGTGCACGCGCCAGAGGTCGACTGGACCCGCACCGATCCCGCGGCCCGGCTGGTGCTTTCCCCCAACCGGGCGATCCAGGTTTTCCGACTCACCGGGCCGCTCCATCCCGATCGCTGTACCCCAAACACCATGCAGCGGCCGTGAGCGCATTCTGCTAGCGTCAGTGCTTGGTTGTCAGCAGTTCCTTCTTCGGCCGATGCGCGACGCAGGATTTGTTGCATTTGCGTCTGTCGCTTTCAGTACCTTCGAGAGCCGTCACTCGCAAGACCAAACCTCGTGCACACGGTGTGCGCGAACAGTACGGCTATCAAGGAGATCAGGAAATGGCGCAGGGAACCGTGAAATGGTTCAACAGCGAAAAGGGCTTCGGCTTCATCGCCCCTGACGACGGCAGCAAGGACGTGTTCGTCCACTACTCGGCGATCAGCGGCAACGGCTACAAGAGCCTCGAAGAGAACCAGCGCGTCGAGTTCGACACCACCCAGGGCCAGAAGGGCCCGCAGGCGGAGAACGTCCGCCCCCTCTGACGACCGCCAGTCGCCGCGCCGACGACAGGCGCAAGCCGTCCTTCGGCGCGGCGACGAACTTCGCACCTGACGTCAGCGGTGCAGAACAACATGCCACGAGAGGTGAGTCCCGCCTTCGGGCGGGCTTGACACGCTGAGGTCGCCGCCGTGCCGAACGGCGCGCCGGCGGATGTTCGTCAGGCCGCTCGAACGCGTCGTCGGGCCGATACCCCGGCCGTTGTCGACCACATCGAGTACCAGGTCCTTGTCGTCGACGCTGACGCGCACCTGTACCCGGGAGGCGCCGGCGTGCTTGGCGACGTTCGACAAGGCTTCTCGCAGCACAGCCTCGATATCCTTCGCCAGATCGCCCTCGATGGTTGACTCGACCGGACCGACAAAGGTGACCGTCGGCAAGCACCCCAGCGCTACGGTCAGACTGTCGACGATGGCCACCAGCCGTTTCGTCAGCGGCAAGGCCGCTGACTCCAAGTCGATCATGGGCATGTCGCTGATCAGCAGACGGATCCTCGTGGCCGCCGCATCAAGGGCGTCGACCTGGTCACCGATCACAGCGCGAAGGTCATCGTCGGCGGTTCGCCGCGCGGCCGCCTGCAGGGCCATGCCCACCGCGAAGAGTTCCTGGATGACGTTGTCGTGCAGGTCGTCGCGGATCCGCGCGCGCTCCTCCAGCAGCCGCGCAATGCGACGCTCCTCGCGCGCGCCGTGCAGCTCGCGCGCCGTTCCGGTGCGCGCCACGAAGGCCATCAACTGCTCGAGGTCAGGCTCGGTGAACACCGCCCGCCCGACCAACCGACCTATCGCCAACGCGCCCTCAACCTGCCCGCCGGCCTGCAGCGGCACCACGATCACCGAACCGATCTCGGCACGCACCTCGGGCGCTGCGCCTCCGCGCTGCGGATAGTCGGCCACCAGCAATGGACTGCCCACCAAGAACACCGGCGCCGCAACGCTGTCGCGTACCAGCATCAAGTTGCCGACCATGTTCTCGGCCGGCAGGCCTTCGCCGGATTGGATGATCAAGCGTTCGTCGTCGACTCGCAGTGCGACCAGCGCGAAGTCCCCCTGCGCCCCGCGCATGGCGCTGCGCATGATCACCTGCAGACCGTGGCCGTCTGCGGCAGAGATTCCGCCGTGATCGACTAGCCGGTCAGACACCGCACCACCCATCGGAACGAAGCTGCTAGGGCTTTTGCACAAGTATGGGCGCACACGCTGCACGCGCTGTGCACGCCTCATCGTCGGCCGCATTCTGCCCTCCCGCGCTGCACCTGGCCATACCGGTGCACGCCCGAGGCGCCCTGGGTTACCGGGCGCAGGGTCGGGCCAGGGTTTCCCACTGGCGCGAGCGCGGACCCACCGAGGGCATCGTCCTTCTCACGACAGGTGCGAGACGGAGACAAGGAGTGAGCGCGATGGACGTGAATCTCGAGGTAGTAACGATCCCGGTGTCCGACGTGGACAAGGCGCTCGAGTTCTACAGCGACCGGCTGGGCTGGCGAGTGGATGCCGACATCAAGGCTGGCGACAGGTTCCGAGTCGTCCAGATGACCCCGACCGGCGAGGGCCACACGTCAATCGCGTTCGGAGCCGGGATCACGTCGGCGACTCCAGGGTCGTTTCGGCACCTGGAGCTCGTCACCCCGGACATCCTTGCCACACGTGAGGAACTCCTCGAGCGTGGCGTCAACGTGACAGAGGTCTACCACGGCCCCGGCAGCGTGTTCCTGCCCGAGGCGCGGATTCCTGGCCCCGACCCCAACCACGAGAGCTACCAGTCGTATGCCACGTTCGAGGACCCTGACGGAAACGGCTGGACCCTGCAGGAGGTCACGAAGCGACTCCCCGGTCGCGAGCCCAAGGCGTGATTGCGACGCCGCTAATGCACGGTGAGCTGCCCTTGTAGACCGCCCTGCGAACTGTCCCCCACGTACACGTCGAACCCACCCGGCTCGACGACGAACTGACCCGTGTTGTCGTAGTAGCCGAGCTGGCTGCGGTCGAGCGTGAAGGTGACCGTGTGGGTCTGGCCCGGCGCGAGGGTCACGCGCTGGAAGCCGGCGAGCTTGCGCACCGGCTGCAGGATGCTGGCCACCTTGTCGTGGATGTACAGCTGGGCGACATCGGTGCCGGGCGTTTGGCCGTTGTTCGTGATGTCGGCCTTCACCGTCACCGTCCCGTGTCGGTCGACGTCGGACGGCGACACGCGCAGGTTCGAGAACCCGAACGTGGTGTACGACAGCCCGTAGCCGAACGGGTACTGCGGGGTGTTGGGCACGTCGAGGTACTTCGACGTGTACTTGTTGTTCGGATCGGCTGGGCGCCCGGTCGGTAGCTCGTTGTACGAGATCGGGATCTGTCCCACGTTGCGCGGGAAGCTCATCGTCAGCTTGCCGCTCGGGTTCACCGCGCCGAACAGCACGTCGGCGACCGCGTTACCGCCCTCGCTGCCCGGCTGCCAGGCCTCAAGCAACCCAGGGGCGTTGTCGGCGAGCCACGGAATGGTGAGCGGACGGCCGTTCATCAGGACGACGACGTACGGCTTGCCGGTCGCGGCGATGGCCTGCACGAGCGCGAGCTGTTGCCCGGGCAGGTCGATGTTGCTACGCGAGGACGCCTCGCCGGAGTACGACGCCGGCTCACCGACGACGACCACGGTCGTATCGGCCTGCTTCGCCGCGTTCACCGCATCGTCGAAACCGGACGTCGACGTGCACGTGGCGTCGCAGCCTTGCGCGTAGGTGACCGTTGCAGACGGAGCGGTGTTCTTGATCCCCTGCAGGACGGTGACCGTGTGGGCCAGCGCGACGTCGTTCTGGCCGATCGGGACGTTGGAGCCGAGCTGGTCGGTCGCATCGTCGGCGAGCGGTCCGACCACAGCCAGCGAACCGGTCGACTTCGCCAGCGGCAGCGCGTTCTGGTTGCGCAGAAGCACGATCGACTCGTCCGCCATCGTCCGTGCCGCCGCCAGGTTGGCCGGCGTCAGTTCTGCGTGCTGGACGCGAGACGGGTCGGTGTACGGGTGATCGAACATGCCGGCCAGGTACTTCAGCCGAAGGACGTGCCGCACGGCCGCGTCGACCTGCGCGATGCTGACCTGGCCGGACTTCACCAGCTGTGGACCGAAGTTCGTGTAGGTGGAGTTGATGCTCGGCACCTGAACCCCCATCTCGATGTCCACGCCTGCGGTCAACGCGAGCCGGGCCGCGTCCTGCTCGTTGGCGGCGAAGCCGAACTCAACGAGCTCCTGCACGGCCTGGTAGTCGCTGACCACCGCGCCCTTGAAGTTCCACATGTCTCGCAAGATCTGCCTGAGCAGGTACGGGTCGCCGCTGGCTGGGACGCCGTTGAGGGAGTTGAAGGCGCTCATCACCGACGCAACTCCGGCCTTGACCGCGGCCTTGTACGGCGGGAGGTAGTCGTTGAACAGTTGCTGCGTCGACATGTCAACGGTGTTGTACTCACGTCCGGCGACCGGGGCGCCGTACGCCGCGAAGTGCTTCACGGTCGCGGCCATCTTGGTCAGCCGGCTGTAGTCGTTGCCCTGATAACCCGCAACTTTGGCAGCGGCGACAGCCGAGCCCAGGTACGGGTCCTCACCGGCGCCCTCGACGACCCGTCCCCAGCGCGGATCACGCGCGATGTCGACCATGGGATTGAACGTCCACTTGATGCCGTCGGCGGTCGCTTCTGCGGCCGACACCGACTCGTCGCGGGTGATCGCGTTGAGATCCCAGCTGCTCGCTTCCATCAGAGGTACCGGGAAGATCGTCTGGTAGCCGTGGATGACGTCCAGGGCGAAGATCAGGGGGATGTGCAGCCGCGACTGCAGCGCGGCGTGCTGGGCCTCGTTGATGTTGTTGACACCGACGAGGTCGAGAACCGATCCGACGAGTCCGGCCTTCGCGTTCGCCAGCAGCTGCGGGCCGGGGGTCCCGTTCGCCCCGTCCGGTCCGGCCATCTCGAGCTGACCGAACTTCTCCGCGAGCGTCATCTCATTGACGAGCGCGTTGACCTTCTTCTCGATCGCCTGCTCCCGGCTCGGTGAGCGGGTCAGCCGATGGGCGACGGAAGTCGACGCGACGCTGACTCCCACGATCAACGCGACGACGGCGAACGGAGCCAGGATTTGGGACGTGCGACGTGCGGTTGTTGGCATGACGCTGCCTCCAGTCAGAGCAGCACCGAACAGGCCGTCGCATCGTGACCCACGCAGGTACGGCTTCGGCGATTTGGTGCTGGATGCGTACTTCGACCCTCTTTGCCAGGGTCGTCCGTGTCAAGGGCCTGACGTGCTGCAGAGTTCGCTTACTGGTCGAGTCGCACGGTCGTTTCAGCAGCCGTCGGCGCGACCATCGGCCGCAGGGAGTCCGGCTGGTCGTGGTACTTGGACCGGTATGCCGAACTCACGTCAGCGATCGTCGTCGCATCGTTCGCGAGTTGCAGGGAAACGTCGGTCTCGACATCGCCCGCGCGGATTCGGGCCCTGTGCTGCCGCATTGCGTTGCGGTACCAGCCGCCCTCGGCCCCGAAAGCAGACCGGATGTAGAGCTCGTCACCGACTCGGACGACCCAGATCGGCGTCCACCGCCGCAGGGATCCGTCGCGCCGGTAGGTGTTGATCTGCAGTTCCTCGGCTTGGCCGATCCGGTCAAGCTGGTCACTCGTCCAGGCCATGACGTCTCTCCTTCAAGCCGCTCGTCGCCGGCAGTGCGTGGCGACGCAGCGGGCGATATGCCGGCGTGTCCGCCCGCTGCGTCGCCACGCACGAAGTCGCCACGCACGAAGCGGTCAGCCGAGGTCTTGCGGCTCAACGGCGTTCATCGGGTTGCCATGGTCGTCCCAGTTGGCCTTGTTCATCCGCGACGGCTGCACCCGCGGCGGCTCACCCTCCTGCTTGGGGTAGTTGGGCGGGTAGGGCATGTCC
>DATFTS010000050.1:0-2420 GCA_035261645.1 Jatrophihabitans sp.
GTGAGGCGGGAGCCGATCACCGGGATGTCCGGTCGCTCGCGCAGCAGGTACGGGAGCGCGCCGATGTGGTCCTCGTGCCCGTGGGTCAGCACCACGGCATCGATGCGGTCGAGACGGTCGGCGAACGCCGACCAGTCCGGCAACGTCAGGTCCACGCCGGGGGAGTTCGTCTTGCCCAGCAACATGCCGCAGTCGACGACCAGGAGCCGGCCGTCGTACTCGAACATCGTCATATTGCGGCCGATTTCCTTGATGCCGCCGAGCGCGACGATGCGGATACCGCCCGCAGGGGGGTCAGGAGGCGCGCCGAGCGCCGGCTTCGCGTCCGAGGTCACCTTTCGAGGCTATCGTCAGGCGCGTGGCCCCGGTCGAGGCGTTGAGCTCCAAGAACATCACCCAGATCGGGATCGTGATCATCATCGCCCTCGTGGTGATCGGGGCACTGCTCTCCTTCGTGATCAGCGCGCTGATCGCCCGCGTGGTGATTCTGGTGGTCGTCGTGGGCCTGGGGATCTTCGTTTGGCAGCAGCGGACGCACATCAAGAACGAGTTCGCCCAGTGTCACCTGAGCGCGACGTTCTTCACAGTGCATCTCAACGCGCCGCAGTCGACGATTGACGCTTGTCGCAACGGCCTGAACCGCTAGTCGCGTGGTGCTTCGCTGGGGCGGCGCCGCCCCTGCCAGTAGTGCACGGCCACCGGCACCAGGGCCAGGATCACCACGGCGATCACCGCGTAGTCGACCCAGCCCTTGTGGTCGCGAACGAACTTGATCTTTCCTAGCTGGTGCCCCAGCAGCAGGACGCCGTCGGCCCAGATGATTGCGCCGATGATCGAGTAGATCAGGTAGACCGTGAAGCGCATCCGTCCGACGCCGGCCAGCACGGTTGCGACGGTGCGCACGATCGGCACGAAACGGCCGATGATGATCGTCCACGACCCGTAGCGGTCGAAGAACCGGTTGGCCCTGGCCACGTACTCCGGCCGGAAAAGCCTGGAGTTCGGCCGGTCGAACACCACCGGCCCGGCGCGGTAGCCGATCGCATACCCGACCACGTTGCCCGCGATCGCGGCCAGCGGCGCGGCGATCAGGAACGACGTCATCGACCCATGGATGGTGCCGATCTGCAGCGCGATGCCCGCGGCGAACAGCAGCGTGTCGCCGGGCAGGAAGAAACCGAGCAGGAGCCCGCACTCGGCGAACAGGACGATGCAGAGCACGAGCAGCGCCGCCGACCCGGAGAGCAGGGTGTCGGGGCTTATGGGATTGGCCAGCAGCACGAGGCCGGAGTCTACGGAGGGTTCCTACGAGCTTCTTCTGCGCCAGGCCGCCAGAAGCTCTGCCTCACGCGCGGGTGCCAGTCCGACGTCGTCCTCACCCTCACGCGCGGGCTGCGGCGATCGGGACAGCCAGGTCCACGTATCGCGCACCGTCTCCGCGAGCGGACGCCAGCGCAGGCCCGCCGCCTGCGCGGGCTCGCTGTTGTGACTGAACACACTGGGGCCGATGGACGTGGGGATCCACAGCGGGAGTTCCGTCCAGTACTCGACGCCTTGCTCGATGAGCCAGTCTTCGTCCTCGACGTAGGTGAAGGTGGCCTCCGATCCGGTGGCGGCTGCACAGGCCGCCATGAGGTCGGCGCGGGTGTCGCGCTCGTGGGGGCCGGACGTGTCGAACTCGCCCGCGACGCCGAGCAGGGCGAATCGTGCCAGGTCACGCACGTCGATCAGGGACACGGTGGCGCTCGGCGGGCCGGGCACGAGGACCTCGCCGCCGCGCGCGACGCGCTCGAGCCACCAGGGCAGCCGGCGCACCTCGCGGTCCTCGGGTCCGACGATCGATCCGGCGCGCAGGATCGAACTGCGTCCTTCGCCGAACGCACGCACGACCGCGCGCTCGCAACCGACCTTCAGCCAGCCGTAGCTCTGCGCCGGCGAGAAGCCGTCCGGAACGTCCTCCCGGCCGGCGTCCGGATCGCCGTCATGCACGCCGCTCGCCTGATAGTCGGGCTCGCGCGGCCATGCCGGGTACGCGTTGATGCTGGAGATGAACACGTAGTGGCCGCAACTGTCGGCGAGTAGGTCTGCGCTGCGCCGCACGTCGGCGGGCACGTATCCGCTCGTGTCGATCACCAGGTCGTAACGCTCCTCGCCGAGCTGCGCGAGAGCGACGGGGTCGGTGCGGTCGCCGGCGATGTGCTTCGCGCCGGGTGGGGTCGGCCCGGAGCGGCCGCGGTTGAAGACGGTGACAGCGGCGCCGTCTGCGACTGCCTCGGCGACGACCGCACGGCCGAGGAAGACGGTGCCGCCCAGGACGAGAATGTTCACCGGCCCAGTCGACCAGCCCAGCGGTACGGAGCGGTAGGGCCGTTCGCGGAGCGCGAAGGGGCGGGTACGACATACTGCAAAGAGGCCGCATG
>DATFTS010000051.1:0-1726 GCA_035261645.1 Jatrophihabitans sp.
AGGCTGGGGTGCCCGGTTGCTCGTGCTGCGCGACGAGGACGGGCAGTGGGCTGGCGGCGCGTGCTTCCCCAGGGGTTTCCGCGGTGACTTCTCTGACGGCCAGCCGTGGACTTCGACGCTGCCCACTCTGGGGATGTTGCGAGAGTTCGGCATCGAGCCGACCGCCGAGCCGATGCGTGAGGCGATCGCAATGGTGCAGGCGAACTGCCGCTGGGAGCACGCCGGGCAGCCATTCTTCCTCGGCGAGGTCGAGCCGTGCATCAACGGGCGCACTGTCGCGATCGGAGCCTATTTCGGCGTGCCGGTCGACGGCATCGTGCACCGACTGCTTGACGAGCAACTCGCCGACGGAGGCTGGAACTGCGAGGCCGAGAACGGCTCAGTGCGCTCGTCGTTCGACACGACGATCTGCGTCCTGGAGGGGCTGCTCGCATTCGAGCGGGCGACCGGCGGGTCGCCGGAAACCGGCGCCGCACGTCGGCGCGGCGAGGAGTACCTGCTCAGCAGAGGATTGTTCCGCCGGCTGAGCACGGGCGCGGTGGTCGACGCAGATTGGCTGCAGTTCTCGTTCCCGACCTACTGGCACTATGACGTGTTGCGCGCGCTCGAGTACTTCCGCGACGCCGACGTCCGGCCGGATCCGCGGGTGGCCGAAGCGGTCGAGCTAGTGCGGTCGAAGCGTCGTCCGGACGGCACGTGGCCGCTGGAAAACACCCACCGCGGCTCGGTGCACTTTCGGCTGGACGACGGTGACGGGATGCCCAGCCGCTGGAACACGCTGCGGGCGATGCGGGTGCTGGCCTGGTACGACGACCGCAGCTGACCTAGCGCGCTTCCCATGACCCCTGCTTGACGTATGTGAGCCGCTTGGATCAGCCGGAAACGACGTAGCCGTCAGCCACGTGCACCGCTACCGACGGCAGCGGGTTTGGCGCCGGTCCGTTCAGCACCTGGCCGGTGAACGCGTTGAAGACCGAGCCGTGGCATGGGCAGTTCAGCTGTGGGCCGCCGGCGTTGACGGTGCAGCCCATGTGGGTACAGATCGCGCTGAACGCCACGACCGTCCCCGCTGATGGGCGGGCGAGGGTGATCGGCTTACCCGCCTGCGTCGCTGCGATCGAGCCACCCACGGGTATCGCGGAGACTTTGGCCAGCGCTCCGGCCGGCGGTGCAGCAGACGACGACGTCCGGCGCGCGGACGGTGCGGCGGATGGTCGGCTGGAGGCCGGCGCTGTCGAATCGTGCGTCGAATGTTGCGTCGAATGCGGTGTCGAATGCGGTGTCGAATGCGATGTCGAGTCGGCCGGCGCGGAGTGCGACGGCGAATGCCGCGTCGAGTCGTGCGTCGTCGTGCCGGCGGGATGTACTTGCGCCGCTGTCGATCGGGTCGCGCTAGGTGCGGTCGGCGACGTGCTGTTCGCAGCGCTGCTCGGCGCTTCGGTCCGTACCGCGTCCGACGTCGCGCCGCCCGTGCCGCATCCGGCCAACGTGAGGACCGTTACGCCGGCCAATCCCGCGCCCCTGACCAGAACTGCGCGCCGACTGATCTCAGCCTGCTCGGACATGATCGGCCCCTCCCGCGTGTAGGCCCGCGATCCGGGGCTCGTCGAGTGATACGGCCTTCCCCGGTCTGCGGGTTCACGCGACGCCGCCGCAACGCGTGAGACGCCGGTCACGTCCGTCGCCTCCTGCGAGTTCCCCGATCGGTTTTTCAGCGCGCTTCCCC
>DATFTS010000052.1:0-5809 GCA_035261645.1 Jatrophihabitans sp.
GCTCTCGAAAGTCGCGCGCAGCCGGTCGCGCAGCTCGGCACCGGCCTTCTCGGTGAACGCCACCGCCGCGACGTTCGCCAACCGCACACCGTCGGTGAGCACGAGTGCAGCAACGCGTTCGACAAGGGCGTGGGTCTTGCCGGAGCCTGCGCCTGCGTTGACGAACAGCGTGGCCGCCGTGTCGTGGGTTATCCGATCGCGCTCCCGCTTGTCGGCCAGCGTCACGGCTGATCACCCGCCTCCGGCTCGACAAGCGCGACGTAGTCGCGCAGCACCGGGTCGGACCTCTTGCGTTCCCATCGGTCACGGCCGTCGCCGTAGCCGACGCCGTCGGGGTTGCAGTACTCGCACCACACGCGGGTGCCGTAATCGGGTCCGTCGGGCGTGCGGGCCGGGAACAGGCCGGCCGCGATCGAGCGGACCAGCACGGCCAGTGTGCGGGCGTACGCCTGCTCGAGTTCGCTGTCGAGCTCGACGGCGATCCGGCGGCCGCGGCTCTTGCGCACGAACCAGTACTCGGCCTCGACCGGCGAGCTCGCCCTGCCGAACCGCTCGCGCGCCGCATACGCGTAAACCGGCAACTGCAGCTTGCTGCCGCCTGCCGTCGGATCGTCCTGGGTGATGCCGAGGTAGCTGCTGTCACTGCCGGTCTTGATGTCGGTGACGATGATCGTCCCGTCCGCCGCTTGGTCGACCTTGTCCGCGCTGCCGCGCATGCGCACCCGGCCGCCCGGCACCGGGATCTCGACCGGCGGCACGCCGTTGCTGCCGAAGGGCAGCTCGCTGGCCAGCACCCGGGCGTCGCGCTCGCTGCGCCACCGATCGTCGTCACTGATCAGCCATTCGACGTCGCGCAGCAGCCTGATGCGCTCGCCCTCCCACAGCCGCGGATGCCCGGTAAGGCCGCGACGACGGAACTGCTCGGCCTTGTCAGTTGCGATCGCGACGAGCCGGCGCCGCTGCACGTCGCTCCACGGCTGACCCGGGCCGGGCAGCGAACCTGCGAACTCGGTGATCAACGCATCGACGCTCTCATGGATGAGATTGCCGATGTCGATCGGCGCGATCGTGACGACGTCCTCAGGCTGCTCCAGTGGTTTCACGCCGAGCAGCCGCTCGACGAAATACGCATGCGGGCAGGTGGCGAAACTCTCCAGGGCAGTCGGCGAGATGGCCCGCTCGCCCACCGCATAGTCGGGCAGCCCGTCTACTCCGGCGAGGTTGCCGTCGTAGCGAGTGAACTGCGACCCCGACCGGCCGCGGATCATCGCGACCGCTTCGCGCACCACGTCGTCGTCGAGTTGCTGCACCGCTGCCTGCCGGATGCGCCATTCCTGCTCGGTGCTCAGCCGGTCGGTGCGCAGCAACTCGCCGGCGTAGGAGTCGGCCGTGTCCATCGCCGCGCCGTACTCGGCGCTGTCCCATGCGGTCGCGGCGAGGGTGTGGTCGTCGGCCAGTTCCCGAAGGCTCGGCAGCAGGAAGGGGCTCGGCAAGCGGCGGCTCGAGCGGCGCAGGTCCCCGCGTGGGAACGACGCCACGACCTGCGCCGCACAGCCGAACGCAGCGAGCAGGTTGCGGTACTTCGCATGCAGCCGCTCGCGATGGGCCGGCAACTCCCCGCCGGCCGCGCCACGTGCACGCTCGGGCAGCAGCGCGTCGGCGGCCAACCGACCCGGATAGAGATCCTCGCTCAGTCCGACGACGTAGACGACGTCCATGTCGAGCCCGACTGCCGCGTCGACAGGCGCGACGAGCACCCCGTCGCCGAACCGGCCGACGCGCGGCAGCGTCGCCTCGAGTTCGGCGTCGAGCACGTCGCGTAGCGCGTCGAAGCCCGCCGACTGCTCGACCGCATCGAGCGCGCTCAGACCGCGCAGCAGCGACGTCACGGTGACCGCCGCATACTGCTCTTCAGGGGGAAGCGTGCGCAGCGCCTCGTCGTCGCCGATCAAGGTGCCAAACAGGTCGAGCGCCCAGCCGGCAAGTTGGCGCCACGTGGTCATCAGCGCAGCGGCGCGCAACTCGTCGCGCAGGCGGGTAGCGAACGCGCGTAGCTCGGCGGCCGCAGCGGCGTCGCGTTGATGGCGCTCGGCCAGCCACCGCAACGGCTCCTCACCGGCGGCAGCCCGCACTGCCTCTTCCTGGAGATCGGCGATGCGCACGTCGAGCCGGCTCGCCCAGTCGTCTCCCCCCACAACGCCCGCCGACCGGGATAGTCGCTCCCAGCGCGCGATGGGGATCCGCTCGCCGGTGAAGTCGCGCGTCGGCGCGTGGGCGAGGGCCCGGAAGAGATCGGCGCGCGGCACGTCGCCGTCGACGAGCGCCAGCGCGTCGCGCAGCACCCGCGCAACAGCCCGATCAGCGACGCTGCGCACCCCGGCCCCGTTGACGGTGACGCCGGCAGCGCCGAGCTGTTCGTGCAACAACCGCGCGTACGGCGCCGGCGCGGTGTAGAGGACGGCAACCCGGTGCGCGGGAACGCCGCGCAGCGTCTGCATCAGATCGCGGACGACGCAGCGCACCTCGTCATCGGAGTCGGAGGCGTTGATCACCCGCGACGCCGTACGTATCGCCACCGACTCGTCCGTGCTGGCGCCGAGCCGGAGCAGCGTCTGATGAATGGCCGCGTCGGCGCGGCGCACTCCGGTCAGCGCCGCAAGCACGGTGACGTCTGCCTGCTGCGCCACCGCTTTGACGAACCGCGCCTCGGCCTGAGTGAGGTCCTGCGGCGCGTACAGGAAGCAGCTGCCCAGAGCGGGCACGTTCTTCGCGGCGACGGTCAGCACGTCGGTGCGGTCGTACCAATCGCTACTCAATCTCGCAGTGACCGTCTCGTGCAGTTCGACGAGGTCGCGCGCTACCGGTGTCGTGTTCTTGATCGCCTCGCGAGCGCCAGCACTGACGTCGCGCAGTTCGGTGTGCGCGTGCACGAGCGCGCGGACCGTGACCGGATGCCGGGCGATGTCGCGGAAACAGCGCGGCTCGTCGGCGAGCGCCCGACGCCAGGCCGCCGCGAGCACGGTGCGCGTGGCGGGACGGCGCGGCGCCAGCAGGGGAACCGCGATCCGCTCGGCCAGCCGCGACACGGTGCTGACCTCGATGCCGGCGATGCCGGCGCGGCCGTCGGCACCGCGCGCGAGATATCGCCGGGCAGTGATACCGGCGAGGTTGTTCGGCGCCAGGACCGTGACGGGCGCCATCGGGTCGGCCGCCTTGACGCGCGCCACGGCGACGCGCAGGGCGTCTAGCGCCGCCGCACCGTAACCCGTCGTGATCACCTTGATCGGCACGGCAGCTATCAGACCACGGCCCCCCGACAGTTTCGTAGCGCCGGTGAAATTGCTTGGCAACCGACCACCACGGCCTTTCCGAAATGCACAGGGCATTCACACGGAACTGAGAGCCTCGCGGGTAACGCTGGATAAGTGCCGACGAGAGGGGCGGCGGATGGTCACCCCTGGAGTGCGACGCCGCCGGCCTCCCCCCGCCTGCGACGTCTCGATCGCCTCTCTCGCCGGTGCTAAGCCGCCATCGTGACACCATGACCCGATGTCCGATGCCTTTCACCCGAACCTGCGGCACGTCCGGCGCGAACAGATCACCGCGGACACCGCGCAGTCCGAGGGCATGCAGCGCTTCGCCGCGATCAGCGGCCCAACCGTCGGTTCATCGCAACTGTGGATGGGACAGACCCACGTGCAGCCCGGCACCCGTTCGTCCGATCACCACCACGGCGAGGCGGAGACGGCGATCTACGTGCTGAGCGGTTCGCCGGAGTTCGTGTTCCTGGACGAGCGCTCCGGCGACGAGGTTCGCATCCGCGCACACGCCGGCGACTACGTGTTCGTGCCGCCGTTCACTCCGCACCGCGAGGAGAACAACGACCCCGACGAGGACGCCGTCGTCGTACTGGCGCGCAGCACGCAGGACGCGATCGTCGTCAACCTGCCGTCTCTTCGCGGCGAGTGACGTAGCCGTCCGAGCTGTTGATCGGCACGGACGCCGTTGGAAACGACGCCTTGGCCCGGTTGTCGATCGGGTGCCGGCGAGCAGCCCCCAAGCCCGGCTCGCGCGTCGACGCCGCGAGCGCGCGCGTGATGAGCAGCCACAGCACGCCGATCAGCATCAGCGTGGCGGGCAGTGCGAGTTCACGCATGGGCAGGCCTGTTTCGTTGCATCCCGTCCAGCAGACACCGCGCGGGGCACCCGTGGGACGATTCAGACGCGACGCTCACACGACTTTCACGACTTGCTCACGGATCTGCGGAACCTGCTGACCTGGGGGAGGTTCCATGACGGCACGCGGCGTGCTGCGGATCTACCTCGGCGCGGCACCCGGGGTGGGCAAGACGTTCGCAATGCTCGAGGAAGGGCATCGCCGGCTCGATCGTGGCACGGACGTCGTGATCGGCTTCGTCGAGCCGCATGGGCGAGCGCACACCCTCGAGCGCCTCGGCGGCCTGCCGGCGGTGCCACGTCGCACGGTCGAGTACCGCGGCGCGACCTTCCAGGAGATGGATCTCGCAGCGGTGCTAGATCGGGCTCCGAAGGTCGCACTCGTGGACGAGATGGCGCATACCAACGTGCCGGGATCAGGTCCGCACGAGAAGCGATGGCAAGACATCGAGGTGTTGCTCGAAGCGGGCATCGACGTGATCAGCACCGTGAACATCCAGCACCTGGAGTCGTTGAACGACGTGGTCGAGGAGATCACCGGCGTTCGCCAACGGGAAACCGTCCCGGATTCCGTGGTGCGGGCGGCGCAACAGGTTGAGCTCGTCGACATGACGCCGGAGGCGCTGCGCCGGCGGATGGCGCACGGCAACATCTACCCGGCCGAGAAGGTCGACGCGGCGCTGAGCAACTACTTCCGTCCGGGCAACCTCACCGCGCTGCGCGAGCTCGCCCTGCTCTGGCTCGCCGACCGCGTCGAGGAAGGGCTGCAGCGCTACCGCGAGGAACACGGCATCACCGGCATGTGGGAAACCCGCGAACGCGTCGTGGTGGCGCTGACCGGTGGTCCCGAGGGCGAGACGCTCATCCGCCGCGCCGCGCGCATCGCGGCGCGCGGCGCCGGCGGTGACCTCATGGCCGTCCACGTCGCACGCAGTGACGGGCTGGCCGGCGCCGGAGTAGCCACACTGGTGGCGCAGCGCCGCCTCGTCGAATCACTTGGCGGCGCCTACCATTCCGTGCTCGGCGAGGACGTGCCGCAAGCGCTACTGGAGTTCGCCCGCAGTGTGGACGCCACGCAGATCGTGCTCGGCGCGTCGCGGCGGCGCCGGTGGTTGGCCAACCTGGCCGGCACCGGAACAGGCGCGACCGTCACCCGGCTCTCCGGCCCCATCGACGTGCACATCATCAGCCACGACTACGCCGGACGGGGACGGTCGCTGCCGTCCCTTGGCGACGGCCTCACACGGCGGCGGCAGCTCACCGGCTTGATCGTGGCTGCGGTGCTACTGGCAGTGGCCACGCCGCTGCTCGCACTTACCCGCAACACGTTCAACTTCGCTCGCGACCTTGCGGTCTACCTGCTGATCGTCGTCGTCACCAGCCTGGTGGGCGGGTTCTGGCCAGCTGTGTTCGCCGCGCTCGCCGGCTGCCTGCTGCTCAACTTCTACTTCTCCGAGCCGCTGCACACCTTCAGAATCGCCAGCGCCGACAACGTACTTGCGCTGGTCATCTTCCTGCTGGTGGCAGTGCTGGTCTCGCAGGTAGTCGACCGATCAGCCCGGCGCTCGCTGCTCGCAACCCGGCGCGGCGCCGAAGCGGAGACGCTCGCGGCGCTGGCCGGATCGCTACTGCG
>DATFTS010000053.1:0-2260 GCA_035261645.1 Jatrophihabitans sp.
ACGCACGCACGGACTCGTGCTCGGCCGGCGCCGGCTTGGTCTCGGGCGCGCGGATCAGCAACAGCGAGACGAACGACACGAGGTAGCTGGCGGCGTCGGCGATCAGCGCGTAGGGCGCGCGGACGACCTGCACCAGCAGGCCGCCGACCCCCGGCCCGACCAGTTGCGCCGCGGAGCCACTACCCAGCAGTTTCGCGTTGGCTTCGGGCAGGTCGGCCTTTGCGACGATCACCGGCGGGTAGGCCTGGTAGGCGACCTGGAAGACGACGTTGGCGAGCCCGACGCCGAAGGCAACGGCGAACAACTGCCCCATCCGAAGCGCGTGCATAGCCGCCGCCAGCGGGATGCTGGCGAGCAGCGCGGCACGGAGCAGGTCGCAGCCCAGCATCAGCGGGCGCCGGCGCGAACGGTCGACCCACACGCCGGCGGGCAGGCCGATGAGCAGCCACGGGACCCACTCGGCGGCGCTGAGCGCACCTACCGCGAACGGCCCGGCATGCAGGTACACGATCGCGATGAGCGGCAGCACCACCACGCTGATGGCCGTGCCGACCTCGCTGACCGTCTGCCCGGCCCAGAGGAGCATGAAATCGCGATGTGTCCACAACCTCCCGCGCGCCACGGCGTCCACCCTGGCCGGGCGCCGGGCGGCGGGTCAATCCGGTTCGCCTGTGGCGAAGCTGACCGGCCGCGGCCCGTTCGCGGTGTCCTGCGCAGCGTGCCGCAGCGCTTCCCGAAGCCGGCGCGCGTCGGCGACGTCGTCGACCAGCGGCGGATCGACGTCGACCGGGCCCTCCGGCAGCCAGGAAAGGTCGCGCAGCACGTCGACGAGCCCGTCGAGGTTCGGCGCCGCCCAAGCCGGCGCGTCCACCTGCACGTAGAGATTCCGGATGGCGTCGGTGAGGTTCATTGGTGGACGTCCACTCGTACGAAGGTTTCGTAGTGATCGCCGGTGTAGTAGATCTGACCGCCGTCGCCGGTGATGATGCGCCGGGCGCCGCGGTCGGGCGAGCCGGGGGTCGGCACCGTGTACTCGCGGTAGTACCCGTCCGGTTCGGCCGGCAGCCGGTGCTCGAGGTTGTGGAACACGGCGCCGTCGTTGCGCGGATACGGGAAAGGGCCACCCTGCTCGATGAGCCGCACCGTCGCCGCCGCCTGTGGCGGCAGCGCAGACAGCCTGACGGTGTGAGTGGCGGTTGGCGCGGAGGTGTGGTGCGAGTCGCTGCCGGCCTTGACGGCGTAGCCGATCGCGAGCGCCACCAGCAGCGCCAACAGTGCGACCAGTGGTCGCCGGGTCCTGCGCAGCCTCCGCACGTCCGCCGACTCTATGTCGGCGCCTGAGGTGGGCGTGCTTCGATCAGCACATGAGTGATTCGTTGCGGGCGACAACCATCCACGTTAAAGGTCACGGCGGGGATGAGATCGAGGCCTACCTCGCCCGGCCGGACGGCGACGACCGGCGCGGTGGCGTGGTCGTCATCCACCACCTGCCCGGCTATGACCGGGGGACGAAGGAGATTGTCCGTCGCTTCGCCGAGATGGGCTACGACGCGATCTGCCCCAACCTCTACTGGCGCCAGGCACCGGGCGCTGCGCCGGACGACGCTGCGGCGACCGCACGTGCGCAGGGGGGCATCCCTGACGCGCAGCTTGTCGGAGACGTCGGCGGCGCCGCCGAGTACCTCCGCTCGTTGCCCACGTCGAACGGCAAGGTCGGCGTGATCGGCTACTGCTCGGGCGGTCGCCAGGCCGTGCTTGCGGCCTGCAATCTGGACCTCGACGCCGCTGTGGACTGCTACGGCGCGTACGTCACCGGCACGCCACCGGAGGGCTTCCCAGTGAAGGTCACCAATCTCGTCGACCAGCTGCCCAACCTGCGCTGCCCGGTGCTCGGCCTGTTCGGCAACGACGACCAACACCCTTCGCCGGCGCACGTCGACGAGTTCGAGCAGATCCTCAAGCAGCACGGCAAGACCTACGAGTTCCACCGCTACGACAACACCGCGCACGCCTTCTTCTCGATCGACCGGCCGAGTTACCGCGTCGAGGCCGCGAACGACGCCTGGGGGCGGATCGCCGACTTCTACGGTAAGTACCTGAGCGCCTAGGAGGCCTGTCACATGTGCACGTACATGACCGTCACCACCCCGGTCGAAGGCAGCGGGAAAGGCCCGAACGGCAGTTGGTTCAAGGTCACCGACGCGACGGTGTACTTCGATCACCCGGTGCATGCGATGGCAGAGCACACGCTCAACATCGA
>DATFTS010000054.1:0-2748 GCA_035261645.1 Jatrophihabitans sp.
CAGGCCTCGGCCGGCCGCGGCGCGTTCCTGCAGGTGTTCTACTGCCTCGGGCTGGGCCTGCCGTTCATCCTCGTCGCGATCGGCTTCGGCTGGGTCGCGTCCGCGCTCGGCTTCCTGCGCCGCCACCGACGGATCGTGAGCCAGGTGGGCGGGGTGCTGCTCATCGGCATCGGCATCCTGCTCGTCACCGGCGAGTGGAACCACTGGATGGACGTGCTGCGCGCGAACGTCGGCCCGGCGTCCGGGGTCCAGGTATGACCACGTCGCGAAACCGCTCCACGATCTCGCGGACGCTGGTGCGGCCAGTGCGGATCCTGTGGCGGCGGCTGACCTCGATGCGCACGGCGCTGGTACTGCTGTTCCTGCTCGCCGTCGCAGCCGTGCCCGGCTCACTCTTGCCGCAGCGTCCGCTGAACCCGGCGAAGACCAACTCCTATATCGCCTCGCACGGCGGTTGGGGCCGCTTCCTCAACGCCATCGGCATGTTCGACGTGTTCGGGTCGGTGTGGTTCGCGGCGATCTACCTGCTGCTGTTCATCAGCCTCGTGGGCTGCCTGATCCCGCGGATCCGGGTGCACGCCCGCGCGCTGGCACGCACGCCGTTGCCGGCGCCGCGCAACCTTGATCGCCTACCCGAGTCGGGTGCATTCGACACGTCCACTCCGCCTGAGGAGTACGCGACGGCGGCGCGTGCCGAGCTGGGCCGGCGGTGGCGAGTGGCGCAGCGGAGGGAGCCCTCGGGCGCCGTCACGCTGTCGGCCGAGAAGGGCTACAGCCGCGAGACCGGCAACCTGATCTTCCACGTGGCGCTGCTCGCGTCGCTGATCCTCATCGCTGTCGGTCGCCTCTACACCTATGAGGGACAGGTCGTCGTCAAGCAGGGCAGTGGGTTCTGCAACGCGGTGTTCAACTACGACTCGTGGAACCCGGGACGCTTCGCCGCCGAGGGCAAGGTGCGGCCGGCGCCGTTCTGCATCGACAAGCTGACCAGCTTCACCGCCTCCTACTCGTCCACCGGGGAGGCGACGAGCTTTCGAGCGGACGTCATCTACCGCCGCAACGTGAGCGCCCGTCCCGAAAAGACGACGATCACGGTGAACCATCCGCTGCGTCTGGAGGGCGACCGCCTCTACCTCATCTCGCACGGATTCGCGCCGCAGTTGACGATCCGGATGCCGGACGGGTCGGTGCGCCACGACGTGCAGGCGTTCATCCCGACCGATCCGACGACGTACCTGTCCGAGGGCGCGTTCTCGCAGCAGGGCAAGGACGGCGCGAATCAGGACATCGGGATCTCCGGTCTCTTCGCGCCGACGCCGGTGGACCAGGGCAACGGCAAGATCAGCTCGGTGTCGCCGCAGGTGCGCGACCCGGAGCTGTCGATCTTTGTGTACCAGGGCGACTCGAACGGCACGGGCGTGCCGCACTCGGTCTACACGCTCGACACCTCGAAGATGACCAAGATCGGTGCCGCCAACCTGCGCGTCGGCCAGACGGCGCACCTGAAGAACGGCGTCACCGTCACGTTCGACGGATGGCTGCCCTGGGCGAGCTTCCAGGTGTCGCACGACCCGGCACAGACGTACTTGCTGATCGCCGCGCTGGCGATGGTGATCGGCCTGCTCGGCTCGATCGCGGTGCGGCGTCGGCGGCTGTGGCTGCGAATCGCCCCGGCGTCGGCGGACGGGGGCGGCTCGCCTACCGTAGTCACGATGGGTGGGCTCGCGCGCAACGACTCCGGCAACTTCACCGCGGAGTTCGCCGGGCTGATGAAGCGGTTGCAAGCAGTCGCGGGACCGGCCCGGACGGTGGCGTCGGCGGACGTGATCGGCGCGAGGAAGGACTGATCGCGAGTGAGCATCGCAGCGAGCGAAAGCGAGCAAGGAGCGGAGCGAGCCCGCGATGAGCGCTTGCGCGAAGAGCGAAAGGCGTAATCGTGGCAGGTATCAATGGGTCGATGGCGCACGTGTCGGACGGCCTGTTCACCACGGCGATCGCGATCTACGCCCTGGCCATGGTCGGCTTCACTGCTGAGTATGCGTTCGGCCGGGTGGGACGCAAGCTGGTGACCGCCGCCCCGGCGCGGGAACTGGTCGGCGCGGGCGGGCCCGCGGTACTTGAGGACCTTCCTGCGCCACCGGCTGACGACGCACCTGGTCGCCGCAGGTTCGCCGAGCGCATCGGACGGGCGTCGGTTCTCGTCGCGGTGGTCGGCGCGCTGATCCACACCGCATCGATCGCGGTACGGGCCGCGGCCGTCGACGCTGTGCCCTGGTCGAACATGTACGAGTTCGCGTCGGTGGCGGGGCTCGTCGGCATCGTTGCGTTCCTGGTCGTGCTGTGGCGGCTGCCGTCGCTGCGTCACCTCGGCGGCTTCGTCCTGCTGCCGGTGATCTTGATGATGTTCCTGGCCGGGACGGTGCTGTACTCGAAGGCGCAGCCGCTGGTGCCGGCACTGCAGTCGTACTGGCTGGCCATCCACGTCACGCTGGTGTCGATCGCCGAGGGCGCGCTCATGACGAGCGCCGTGCTGACCGTCCTGTACCTGGTGAAGTCAAGGCACGACCGGCTCAGCGCACGTCCTGGCTACCGACCCGGCTCGATCGGAAACCTGGCCGCCAAGCTGCCCACCGCGGCGACGCTGGACAAGGCGGCGTACCGGGTAGTCGCTTTCTCCTTCCCGCTCTACACCGTTGCGATCATCTGCGGTGCGATCTGGGCCGAGGCGGCGTGGGGACGCTACTGGGG
>DATFTS010000055.1:0-6136 GCA_035261645.1 Jatrophihabitans sp.
GGCTCTTCCTCTTCCTCGTACTCGTCCTCTTCGCCCTCTGGCTCTTCTTCTTCCTCGTACTCGTCCTCTTCGCCTTCGCCCTCTTCCTCGTACTCGTCCTCTTCGCCCTCTGGCTCTTCTTCCTCTTCCTCGCCCTCGTCCTCTTCGTCGTACTCGTCCTCAAGCTCGTCGGTGTCCTGCTCGCCGCGCTCGCCCATGTCCTCGTCCCGAGCGCCGCCGCGGCCGTTCTCCTGCCCCTCTTCCTGCTCCTCGCGCTCGCGAGCCTCTTCGTCAGTCACCACGACCTCGCCATCGTGGATCTCGCCGCGCCAACCCTGAATCTCTTCTGGGTGCAGGATCGTCCGAGTCATCACATGGCGGCGGAAGTGCTTTAGCTCAAGTCGTGCCCGGCGCCCCTGCGCGCGCCAGAGATTTCCGGTGTGCTCGAACAGCCCCTGCGGGTGGTACTCCAGAACCATCAGCACCCGGGTGTCCTCCGGGCCGAGTTCCTGGAAGCTGACCGCGCCGTCGACCCAGCCCTTGGGAGCTTTGGAGCGCCAGACGATGCGGTGATCCGGGACCTGCTCGATGATCGTCGATTCCCAGGTGCGGTGAGACCACCAGATCTGCGCTTTCCAGTTGAGCTTCTCGTCCTCCACCTGCTCCACGTTCTCGACCTTCTTCATGAAGCCCGGGAAGTCCTGGAACTGCGTCCACTGGTTGTAGACGACGCGGACGGGCGCGCCGACGTCGATCTGCTCGACGATGTTGGTGACCTTCGTTTCCTTGCCCTTGCCGCCCTTGCCGCCCTTTCCACCGCCGCCGAAAAGGTTGCCCACCTTCGATTTGATCGATTCCCCTGCGACGGACAGGCCGGCGGTCAGTGGGTTCTTGCCCTCTGCGACCTTCGTGCCCACCTTGACCAATGGGCCGGCGTTACCCAGCTTCTCCCCCACCTTTGCCAAGGGCATAAGGCCAGTGCCTCCGCCCTCGGCGATGTCGGACAGCTTGTCGCTCAGGCCGCCCATACGCTCGGTCGCGCTGGCGAGCACTCGATCGGCCAGCGCTGACAGCAAGTGCTGGAGCTCCTCGCTGAGATCGTCGGTTGCCACGCCGCGGCGGCCGTTTGCTTGGCCTCGATTTTCGCGATCAGCCACGGCTACCACCGCCTCGACCTGACCGCCCAGCTGCGCCGCGCGCACTCGACCCGCGGCCGGTCCCTGATGCAGCGCGCTTGGCGGGCGCGCCGGCGCGCCGCGACGCGCTGCCACCGCTTGTACTGCTGCCTGCCGCGCTCTTCCGCGCCGTGCTCTTCCTCGGCGTGCTCTTGCTCGCCGCGCTCTTGCTCGGCGCAGCCTTGCGCGCTGCGCTCTTGCGCGGCGCGGACTCACGATCGGACCCACTCCGCGACGAACTAGTACGCGAACCGCTACCGCGCGGCGAACCACCGGCTTCCGAGCCCCGCCGCTCCGAGCTGCGCCGCTCCGAGCCACTTGGCTCCGAGTCGCCGGAGCTGCGGCGGCCGGCGCCTTCGCGTCCGGCGCGCCTGCGTGGGGCGTCGCCGCCACGGCGACGTTCCCGACCGCGTCGCGACGTGCCGGCCTCGTCGCGCTCCTCGCGCTCGTCGCGGTCCTCGCGGTCGTCGCCCTCGTCGCCCTCGTCCTCGTCACGACTGCCTCTACCGATGCCGCGGCCGACTTCGATGCGATCAGTGACTCGACTCAACGACGAGGTGGCGGCAGAGATGGCGGCGTTTCGCCCCACTCCCCCGATCTGTTTGCGCAGCCTGTCGAACTCCGGCGAGGCGCGCAGGATCTCGACGCTCTTGCCCAGGGCCCCGCTGTTGCCGCCGAGACGCCTCCCGGCCATCATTCCGGCGAGGCTCATCGCAAGCTTCAACTTCTTCGTCCTGCCGAGCAGGTAGCCGCCCCCGACGGCCAGCGCGACACGCGCACGCGCATCCATGGGATCCCCTTCCCAGGGTGGTCCCGACCAACCCCCCGGCTGGGGCTGGAACTCCGGGATGAAACTCCAGTACCCATCAGCGAGGTAGATCACACAGGCACGTCATGTTCTTGACGCGGAAAGCACCGGATCAGATCACCGTTCGGGCGTCAACGTACGTGGTCACGCACCGCCGCGCCGGACTGCACCGAGTCGTCGAGCAGCGGCCCGAGTTCGCGCACCACGGTCCGCAGCGGTGCGGTGTCCTGCTGCGCACGAGCTAGCAGGATCGCCCCCTCCAGCGCGCTGATCATCAGGACCGCGAGCGACGCCGCCTTGCGGGCCGGCACGCCCAGGCCAATGAGCGCTTGCCCGACCGGACGCTGCCAGCATGCGAAACCAGACGCGATCGCGGTCCGCGTGGACGCTGTCGAGTCGGCGCAGTCGATCGTCGCGGCCGCAAGCGGGCAGCCGGCGCCGAATCCGGCCGACTCGAACTCCTCGACCCACTGGCCGGCCATCGCAGAAAACAACTTGCTGGGCGTGGGCCGACGCATGCCGGCGAGGAAGCGATCGATCCGGCCGCTGGCGAACCGCGCCGCCCATTCGACCGCCTCGTTGACGAGTTGCTCCTTACCGCCCGGGAAGTAGTGCTGCAGCGACCCGCGCGGCGCGCGGGCGTGCTCGACGACGTCCCGCATGCTCGTGCTGGTCACGCCTTCGCGCCGGATGAGTTGAACCGCGCTGAAGACCATCCGCTCCCGCGGACTCCGGTCGCCCTCGGCCATCGTGCTCCCCACGAATCTTCAGAGGGCGAAGACGCCCATCACCACGTCGTCGCCAATTGTCATCTGTTCGATCGGCAACTGCCTCGCCAAGACCTGCAACAAGCGACTCCGCCCGGGAAGGACCGATGCGGCTATCCGCTCGACACCGCGCTCGCGTGCCCGAAGCACGAGCAGGTTCACGAGCGCGCTCCCCACCCGACGGCGCTGCCAAGCATCGGGCACCAGCACGCCCAGCTCCGGCACGTCCGGCCCCGCATCCGAAGGCCCCGCAAGGCTTGCAAGACCCGCGATGCGCAGTCCGTCGCCGTATCGCGCGACAACCGCGTCATGCGCCGCGGCGTCGCCGCCAAGAGCCTGATCAAGATAGCGCTTCGGCAGCTCCAGCACGCGTCCGAAGAACCGGCGTACCACGGTCTCGGGCGAGCATTCGGCGAACATCTGATGCAGCCGCTCACGATCAGACGGATGCACGACACCGGCCGACCAGACCGTGGTCTGGATCGACGGCTCTATGACAACTGTCATGACCTCAGTATTATGACGCCTGACATAGAACACAACGCGATTTTCGGTGGGCGGTGTCACATGCAGCTGGGGTTCCTGGGCCTGGGCGTTATGGGCGGGCCGATGGCCGTGAATCTGGCCAAATCCGGTATCGAGCTCGTCGCCTGGAATCGCACCGCCGCGAAATCCGAGCCGGTGCATGCGGCAGGTGCGCGGATCGCGCGCGATCCGCGCGGGGTGTTCAACGTCGCAGAGGTCGTCATGCTGATGCTTAGCGACGAAGCCGCGATAGACGCAACCCTGCGCCGGCACTCGTCGGAGTTTGCCGAGTTCGCGCCCGGGCGGATCGTCGTCAACATGGGCACCGTCGCGCCGGACTACTCGCAGCGGCTCGCCGTTGATGTGGCCGCTGCGGGAGGTCGCTACGTCGAGGCGCCGGTGTCCGGATCGCGCGGACCGGCCGAACGCGGTGAGCTGGTTGCGATGCTGGCGGGCGATGAGAACGCCGTTGCCACCGTAAGCCCTCTTCTCGCGCCACTATGCCGGGCAAGCTTCGTCTGTGGCGACGTGCCGCAGGCGCTGCTCACCAAGCTCGCGGTGAATCTGTTCCTGATCACTCTTGTGACGGGTCTGGCCGAGGCGGCGCACTTCGCCGAGCGGCACCAACTCGACATGGAACAGTTCGTTGCGATCCTCGACGCCGGACCGATGGCGAGCTTCGTCTCGCGCGGCAAGGCGGCGAAGCTGCGTGCGCGTGACTTCTCCGTTCAGGCGGCTTGTGCGGATGTGCTGAAGAACAACCGGCTCGTCGCCGAGGCAGCGCGCACAGCCGGTATTGCGTCACCACTGCTCGACGCAAGTCACGCGCTGTTCGCCGAAGCGGTGGGCCTCGGGTCCGGCGCGGAGGACATGGCAGCCGTGGTCAAGGCCATCGAGGCGCGCACTGCCCGGCTCAACTGAGGCCTTCGCCGAACCGGACGAACGCGCGCAACGTACCGTCCGCCGCGTCCCGCAACTCGCGGTAGCCGAGGTGCTCGTAGAACGCCCGCTGGCCGGGTCGAACACCACGGGTGCGTCGATTCGCACGGCTAAGTCCGGCATGGCCGAATCATGCCGGACGGGGGAACCGGGATACTGGAGGCGTGTGTGGACTGATCGGTTTCCTGTCAGCGGACCGCTCGGCGGCCGATGTCGCGCCGCAGGTGGACGCGGCGCTGCGTGACATGCGCCACCGTGGCCCCGACGAGGGCGGGGTGTGGCACGACGACGACGTGGCCATCGGATTCCGCCGGCTCTCGATCATCGACATCGACCGCTCGCACCAGCCACTCCCCTGGCTGGACGGGCGCTACCAGCTCATCTTCAACGGCGAGATCTACAACTATGTCGAGCTGCGCGAGCGGCTGGCCCGTGATTTCGGCGCCACGTTTGACACCGACGGCGACGGGGAGGCGATCGTCGCCGGCTACCACTACCTGGGGCCGAAGGTGGTGCGCGAGCTGCGCGGAATGTTCGCGTTCCTCATCTGGGACGCGCAGGAACGCGTCCTGTTCGGCGCCCGCGACTGGTTCGGTATCAAACCGCTCTATGCGTACTCCGACGCCCGCGGCAGCTTCTTCGCCAGCGAGAAGAAGTCACTGCTCGACGTAGCCGGCCCCGAGGTCGCGCAGGCGGTCGACGCCACGTCGCTGCAGCAGTATCTGACTTTGCAGTACGTCCCCGAGCCGGCGTCCATGCACCAGGCGATCCGCCGCATCGAGTCGGGCACCTACTTCCTGCTCAAACCCGGCGAGCAACTACAGGCGCACCGGTACTTCCATCCGGATTTCGCCGTGCGGCCGGTGTCGGACGCCGACAAGCTCTACCGGCAGATCACCGAAGCGCTCGAGGACTCCGTCGAGAAGCACATGCGTGCGGACGTGACGGTGGGATCGTTCCTCTCCGGCGGGATCGACTCGACTGCCGTCGCCGCTCTCGCACGCCGGCACAACCCCAAGCTGCTGACCTTCACCACCGGCTTCGAGCGGGAGGGTTACAGCGAGATCGACGTCGCCGCCGAGTCTGCCGCCGCGATCGGCGTCGAGCACATCACCAAGGTGGTCAGCGCCGAGGAGATGATGGAGACGCTGCCGCTGATCGTCTGGTACCTGGACGATCCGGTGGCCGATCCCGCCCTCGTCCCGCTGTACTTCATCGCGCGTGAAGCGCGCAAGCACGTCAAGGTCGTCCTCTCGGGCGAGGGAGCCGACGAGCTGTTCGGCGGCTACACGATCTACCGCGAACCGATCTCGTTGCGGGCGTTCAACTACCTGCCGCGTTCGGCGCGGCGCGGGCTCGGCCGGCTTTCCACCCGGATTCCGGAGGGCACGCGTGGCAAGGACCTGCTGCGCCGGGGCTCGATCGGCATTGAGGAGCGCTACTACGGCAACGCGCGCATCTTCCGCCCGGACGAGATGCATGAGCTCTTCGGCAAATTCGATCCGACGGTCTCCTACATGGACGTCACGCGCCGCCTCTACGAGCAGACGACGCATCTCGACGACTCGACGCGCATGCAGTATGTGGACCTGTTCACCTGGCTGCGCGGCGACATTCTCGTCAAGGCGGACAAAATGACGATGGCCAACTCGCTCGAGCTGCGCGTGCCTTTCCTCGACACCGAGGTGTTCGCGGTGGGGTCCTCCGTCCCGACCAACCTCAAGATCACCAGGGAGACCACGAAGTACGCCCTGCGCAAGGCGCTGGCCCAGATCGTCCCGCCGCACGTCCTCGACCGGCCGAAGCTCGGCTTTCCGGTGCCGATCCGCCACTGGCTGCGGGACGTGATGTACGACTGGGCCCGGGACATCGTCACCGAGTCGCAAGCTGACGAGCTCATCGACCGCCGCGCCGCGCTGCGCCTGCTGGATGCGCACCGTGAC
>DATFTS010000056.1:0-2040 GCA_035261645.1 Jatrophihabitans sp.
GCCGCGCAGGCCGATCAGCGGGATCGCCATCTCGACCGGCGTCGGGCCGCCGTGGAATCCGACCAGGCGCGAGGTCTCCGGCGGTTCGTGACCGCTTGCCAGGATGGCCAGCTCGCCAGTGCAGATGACGACCACGTCACCGATCCGCGCCCTGTGCTCGTCGCGCATCGGCCCGAACCAGTTTTGTGCGATCGCTTCCTCGCCGGAGAGCACCTCGGCGCGCTCGTCCAGCGCTGCCCGCCACCTGTCGAGTACGTCGCCGGCGGCACCCGGCACGGTGTGCAGGTAGCGCACTCGCGGCTCACCGGCCACGACACGCACGTCCGCAGCGAGGTCGGCTCGGTCGGCCATGTCGATGCGCGCAGTGGGTCCGACGTCGAGGCCGCCGTGGTCTGCGGTGACGAGCAGCGCCGCATCGGCGGGCAGGTTCTCCAGCAACCGGGTCAATGCAGCGTCCACATCTGCGCCCGCCTGCTCCCACTCCGCCGAGGCCGTGCCATGCACGTGCGCGGCGGTGTCGAGCGCGGACAGATAGCCGTACACCAGCCCTGGCCCGGTGGCGAGCTCATCGAGCAGCCGGCGCGGGTAGTCCTCGCCACGCTCGACTCCGCAGAATCGAGCGCCGCGGTAAGCGGCGTTGGTCAGCCCGCTGCCGGCGAAGAAGCTGGGAAGCACCACCGTCGCCATCGTCCCGGAGCGCACCATGCGCTGGAACCAGGTGGGAACCGGCTGCCATTGCTGCGGTGGCGGGTCGTCGCGCCACGCGATGTGCGTGAGCACGCGATCGGTGCCCGGCACGTTGAGCGTGAAGCCGAGCACGCCGTGTTGCCCGGGGACAGCGCCGGTGCCGAAGGACACCAGGCTGGTCGGGGTGGTCGAGGGGAACATGCAGGTCAGCTCGTCGATCCATCCGGTTTCACCGGCGAGCACCGACGCCAGCAAAGGCGCGCTTCGCTTCATGGCGGGCAGCAGGTGCGCGCCCATCCCGTCGACAAGGACGACCAGCACGCGCCGCACGTCACCGAAGCGCTCACGAAGTCGTAGCCGATCGGTCGCATCCGGTACGCCGAGCAACGCTGCAGCGCTGGGCAGCACGTCCGAGATGGTGGCAGCCACGAGACCTACCCTCGCACCAATGCCGCAAGGTCCGCCACCGTAACATTCGCCAGGGTATGGCGGATCGTTCTCGTCGGCGCCGGCTGGATATCCACCTCGCTGGGCACAGCGAGTACAACGCAGCCGGCCGCCTCTGCCGCCGCAATGCCCAACGGTGAGTCCTCAACCGCCACCGTCCTCGAGACGTCAATGCCGAGAAGCTCGGCAGCGCGTAGGTACGGGTCCGGATTCGGCTTGGGCCGGCGGACCTCGTCGCCGCACACGGTTGCCGTGAAGTGGTGGCGACCCATGGTGTCCAACGCAATCTCGGTGAGTCGCCGATGAGTGGATGTGACCAGTGCGGCCGGAATGCCCGCTTCGTTCACTGCCTTCAGCAGTTCCTGTGCACCTTCCTTCCACACCAGATCGGTGCGGAACAGCTCCGCCACCCGTTCGGTCAGGTACGCGCCGCTCGACTCGGGGTCGGCTTCGACGCCGAGATCGGCGTGCAGAATCGCCACCGAGCGCGCGAGACTGGAGCCCACCATCCGCTCGCGCGCACTCGGTGAGAGGTCACCGCCGAGCCACGTTGCGAGGTCGTCGAGGGCGACGTCCCACACCTTCTCTGAGTCGAGCAGCGTGCCGTCCATGTCGAAGAGGACGGCCTGCACCCGACGATCCTCGCATCGTCGCGTCGAGCGCCGTCCGTTGGTATTGACCGGTGTGGCGCGATCATGCTTCTCTACCGGCAATCGCGCACCAGGGAGGGACGCCATGAAGGTGACGCTCGCACTCGCTGCCGCAGCAACTGCCGTCGTGCTCGGCGCTGCAGTACCGGCATCTGCATCGGTTCGGATCAGGACGTTCACGAACTGCACTGCCATGCATAGGGTTTATCCGCACGGCGTCGGCAAGTTCGGTGCGCACGACCACACGAGCGGCAGG